>JAQVEB010000167.1 GCA_028698105.1 Petrimonas sp.
ATTTTTTGTTGATACCGAATATCTCAATGAGATTAAAGAAGCATAAGATCTGGTAATTCTGGACGGTGTAACCACCAACGCTTCGCTTATCGCGAAAGAAGGCGTAGTAGGAAAAGAACAAGTGATGGCTCATTACAAAGCAATTTGTAAAATTGCCGTTGGCGGCGATATTAGCGCCGAAGTTATTTCCACCGATTACGACGGAATAATCAAAGAAGCCAAAGCGCTTGCTGCCATTAGCGGACAAATTGTGGTGAAAGTGCCGATGATCAAAGATGGCGTAAAAGCCATAAGCTACCTCACTTCCGAAGGAATAAAAACCAATTGCACGCTCATTTTCTCGCCCGGCCAGGCGTTGCTTGCCGCCAAGGCAGGCGCAACGTACATTTCGCCGTTCATCGGGAGGTTAGACGATATTTCTTCCGACGGCTTGGCACTCGTTGAGGAGATTCGCTTAATTTTGGACAATTATCATTATCGTTCGCAAATTATTGCCGCATCTGTCCGGAACCCCATGCACATTATTAATTGCGCCAAAATTGGCGCGGATGTTGTTACAACGCCGCTTTCGTCCATGCTGGGATTATTAAAACATCCGCTGACGAATATCGGGCTCGAAAAATTCTTAAAAGACGCACAAACTTTTAATAAATAACAAAAATAAAAATGGTGAGGTAACGATATGACTTTTAGCAAAAAAGTGGATTACAAATTGCTATAAATATGTTTTAAAACACATAATTTTATTCGTTTAATTTATAAATTTGTGTTACTTTTACACGAATTTTAAAGAAAGATCCAATCTTCACCATCTTTAATTCATACACCTGAAAAATATGGATGTACAAAAAACAGGGAGTAAATCCGGTTTGCAGCAAGAAGCTTTTGAAAAAAACGTGGACGGAAAGCAAACCGGATTATACATTCTTACCAACAAAAACGGATGTGAACTTACCGTAACCAATTACGGCGCGAAAATAGTGTCGCTGATGGTTCCCGATAAAAACGGTAAATTAGTGGATGTGGTTACCGGCCACGGTTCCATTGATGATTATCTTGTATCGGAAGAGCCGTATTTCGGCGCGGTTTGCGGACGAACGGGTAACCGCATTGCCAAAGGCAAATTCACACTTGACGGCAAAGCATATACGCTTGCCGTAAACAACGGGCCAAATAATTTACATGGCGGGCTGAAAGGCTTCAACGCCGTGGTTTGGGACGTACAGGATATATCGGATAACGCGATAAAACTCTTTTATCTGTCGAAAGACGGCGAAGAAGGTTTTCCCGGAAACCTGAGCGTGACTGTCGTATATACGCTGACCGACGACAACGCGGTAGATATTGTTTACGAGGCCGAAACCGATAAACCCACCATTCTGAATCTCACCAATCATTCTTATTTTAACTTGTCGGGAGCCGGAGATCCATATGTGGGCGATCACGAACTCACGCTCGCCGCCGATCTTTACCTTCCGACCGATGATACGGCTATTCCTTACGGAAAACCGGAACGGGTTCACGGAACGCCCATGGATTTTACCGATGTACATACCATCGGCGAGAGAATAAACGACGATTTTGAACAATTGCACTTCGGCAAAGGATACGATCACACGTTTGTGCTTAACCGGAAAAAAGAGGGAGAATATGCTTACTTCGGCACATGCCGTTCGCCCAAAACGGGCATTGCGATGGAAATGTTCACCTCCGAGCCCGGAGTGCAAATGTACACCGGTAACTGGATGACGGGCAAATTGATCGGCAAAAACGGACAACGTTATCCCGAACGTTCAGCCGTTTGTTTTGAAACACAACATTACCCCGACAGCATAAATAAACCCGAATATCCGTCGGTTGTACTGCGTCCGGGAGAGGTATTCAAGTCCAGAACCACCTACAAATTCACTATTTAGCATATTGATTTTTTATAATAGAACTAATTAACTAATAATTAAAAAGGTATGAATACTACAACTAATCAGAATTCGAACCGGATTGTGCCCATCATCATGATGATTGCCCTTTTCGGTATGATCTCGTTCGTCACCAATTTGGCTGCGCCAATGGGACAAGTATTAAAAGAACAATTCGGTGCTTCCAACTTTCAGGGACTGTTGGGAAACATGGCCAATTTCATCGCTTACGCTGTTATGGGTATTCCCGGCGGTATTTTATTAACTAAAGTTGGTTATAAAAAAACCGCGCTAATTGCCATCGCAGTTGGTTTTGTGGGAGTGCTCATTCAGTATCTTTCCGGTCATTCGCCTCAGGCATCCGCATTTGCCGTTTATCTGCTCGGAGCTTTCGTAGCAGGTTTCTCCATGTGTTTGTTAAACATTGTGGTTAACCCGATGTTGAACACCCTGGGTGGCGGCGGAAACAAAGGAAATCAGCTTATTCAGGTTGGAGGTTCCTTCAACTCTGTTATGGCTACGTTTACACCGGCATTTGTGGGTATATTGATCGGTGAAACTGCAAAAGCGAACATCAAAGACGTATTCCCGGTAATGTACATTGCCATGGGCGTTTTCGCGGTTGTATTCTTCGTGATGTTGGTAGTAAATATACCCGAACCGCACGCGAAAAAAACCAAAGAACCCTTGAAAAACCTGATGACCGGCGCGTTAAAATTCCGCCATTTTGTTTTGGGTGCGATTGCGATCTTTGTTTACGTTGGTGTTGAAGTTGGAACACCGGGCGTGATGATCCTTTGGTTGTCCGACACTCCCGTAGGAAAAACAACAGCGGGTTTTGTTGCAGGAACGTATTGGTTATTGATGCTGGTAGGACGTTTGTTGGGCGCATCGCTGGGAAGCAAAATATCAAGCAAAACAATGCTTTCAGTTACCTCTTTCGTGGGATTGGTGCTGATTTTACTGGCTATCTTTTCTCCTACAACAACCGAAGTTGCATTGCCCGTTCTTCAGCGTTCAGGAGCGGGAGCTCTCTCTTTCGGATTGGCACAAGTGCCTATTAATGCGATGTTTATTGTTTTAGTCGGACTTTGTACATCCATCATGTGGGGCGGTATCTTCAATCTCGCTGTTGAGGGATTGGGAAAATATTTAGCTGCCGCCGCCGGTATATTTATGGTATTGGTTTGTGGTGGAGGTATTTTACCCGCAGTACAGGGACTGGTAGCCGACGGAGCCGGTTATCTGGCAAGTTATTGGGTGATTTTCCTCGGATTGGCCTACCTGCTGTTCTATGCATTGATAGGATCGAAAAATGTGAATACCGATATTTCGGTGGAAGATGAAGAAGATGCCCCGCTTGATACGGTACCGGAAAGTTTACCCGTGGAAGAATAATAAATAAAACAAATAGAAATGACGAAAGAAGAAATTGTAAAAATATTTCAAGAGAAATTTGGAAACGAAACACCCGAAGTTTATGCGTCCCCCGGGCGCATAAACCTCATCGGGGAACATACGGATTATAACGGGAGCTTTGTTTTTCCGGGTGCCATAGATAAAGGAATGATCGCTGCCATCCGTCTTAACGGAACGGATAAAATTAAAGCCTACGCAGTGGATTTAGACCAATACGCCGAATTCGGATTAAACGAAGAAGACAAACCCGAAGAAGGCTGGGCTAAGTACATTTTCGGCGTGTGCCGCGAGATTACCAAACGCGGCGGAACGGTGAAAGGTTTCGATACGGCTTTCTCGGGCGATGTACCTCTCGGAGCCGGAATGTCTTCATCGGCAGCGCTGGAAAGTACTTACGCTTTCGCGTTGAACGATATGCTCCATCTCGGCATTGATAAATTTGAGTTGGCACGTATCGGTCAATCCACCGAACACAACTATGTGGGCGTGAAATGCGGTATTATGGATCAGTTTGCTTCCATTTTCGGTAAGGAAGGCCACCTGATTCGTCTCGACACAAAAAGCATGGAATACGAGTATTTCCCATTCGATCCGGAACCGCACGGTTACAAACTGGTGTTGTTGGATACGGTGGTGAAACACGAGTTGGCATCATCGGCATACAACAAACGCCGCGAATCGTGCGAACGGGCTGCTAAAGCCATTCACGACAACGGACATCCCGAAGTTGAATTTCTGCGCGATGCTACCATGCAACAACTCGAGGAAGTCAGAGATAAAATTTCGCCCGAAGATTACATGCGCGCTGAGTATGTGATCGAGGAAACGCAACGCGTACGCGATGTGAGTGATGCGCTGAAAAAAGACGACTACGAAACCGTGGGACAAAAAATGTACGAAACACATCACGGCATGAGTAAGCTCTACGAGGTGAGTTGTGAAGAACTCGATTTTCTGAACGACCTCGCACGCGATCACGACGTAACCGGTTCGCGCGTGATGGGTGGCGGTTTCGGTGGTTGCACCATCAATTTGGTTAAAAACGAGTTGTATGATAAGTTTATTGCCGACGCAAAAGAAAAGTTTGAGGCCAAATACGGCCACGAACCCAAAGTCTATGACGTAGTCATTAGCGACGGTGCACGCAAATTATAATTAAATACCGGAAGTTGGGAGTGGTTTAGCTCCCAACTTCTTTTAACACAACGCTTAAATCTTCAGATTATGGCTACGGTTTTTTACCCCGATAATACGACCTTTTTGGTCGCGGTTGACTGTATCATTTTCGGTTTTAAAAACAAGGAACTACACATTTTGTTAACCCGTCGCCCCGTAGAGCCACTCAAAGGAGAATGGTCGCTCATGGGCGGATTCATGGAAGAAAATGAGAGCCTGAATCAGGCTGCCGAAAAGGTACTCTATCGCTACACCCAGCAAAAAGGGATATACATGGAACAGGTAAACGCGTACGGCGAAGTGGATCGTGATGCTGGTGGCCGCGTGGTATCGGTTGCTTTTTACGCACTGGTTCGCCTGGAAGAGTTTGATACCAGCCTTGCCCGCAAGTTCGATGCCCGTTGGGTTAAAGTGCAAGACCTGCCCTCGCTCATCTTCGACCACGAAAAGATGGTGGAAGATGCGCTCACTCTGCTCAGGTTCAAGGTTTCCATGCAACCGATCATCTTTAATTTTTTCGATAAAAAATTCACACTGCCTGCCTTGCAAGACCTTTATGAGGCTATTTATCAAATGCCGATTGATAAGCGCAACTTTCGCAAGAAAATTGCTGCCATGGAAATTTTGGATAAGATGGACGATAAAGATAAATCGTCATCCAAGCGCGGAGCGCATTATTACGTCTTCAACGAACATAAATACCAAAAATTCACGAAAGAAGGCAAACGGTATTCGTTGTGAGAACTATTTTGATTTTTTGTAAAGTTAAGCGGGACTTTCGGTAACAAAAAAACAATTTTGGCTGAAAGTCTTGTTTTTTATGTTTTATTTTGTCGAAATTTTTCTACCTTTGTGTCCTAATATCATACAACATCAACGCATAAAATAATTAGAGCACGCACTATGTACAACGACAAACCTGTGCGGTTGATCCTTGAAAACGGGATGGTTTTTCACGGACGATCGTTTGGCGCAAAAAAAGCAACATCGGGAGAGGTGGTTTTCAATACGGCAATGGTTGGTTATCCCGAAAGCTTGACAGACCCCTCTTATGAAGGCCAAATTCTCACCCTCACATACCCTATAATCGGAAATTACGGTGTCCCTGAAAACAGTCAGACAAACGGAATTTCCGATTTTTTTGAATCGGAATGCATCCACGTAAGCGGACTAATTGTACAGGATTACTCGCACGATTACTCGCATTGGAATGCCGCGAAAAGTCTGGGCGACTGGCTGAAGGAAGAAGATATTCCGGGAATTTACGGCATAGATACGCGGATTCTCACGAAAATACTGCGCGAAAAAGGTTCCATGCTCGGCAAGATCGTTTACGATAACGAAAACGAAGTTGAGTATTACGATCCAGCAAATGAAAACCTTGTAGCCAAAGTGAGTTGCAAGGATGTTATTGAGTATAAAAACGGTGAAAAAAAGGTTGTTTTGGTGGATTGCGGCACTAAACTCAATATCGTTCGTGAGCTTGTGAAGCAAAACGTGCATCTGATCCGCGTTCCGTGGGATTACGATTTTAGCGCCATTGAATACGACGGCCTTTTTATCTCAAACGGCCCCGGAAATCCCGATCATTGCCAAATTACGGTAGATAACATTCGCAAAGCGATGGAAACCGATAAACCCATTTTCGGCATTTGCATGGGAAACCAACTGCTATCCAAGGCTGCCGGAGCAAACGTGTATAAACTGAAATACGGCCACCGCAGCCACAACCAACCGGTGAGAAAAGTGGGAACAAACACGTGTTACATTACCTCGCAAAATCACGGCTACGCCGTGGACGAAAGTCTGCTGGCCGATGATTGGGAATCGTATTTCGTGAACATGAACGATGGCACCAACGAAGGCATCCGGCATAAAAACAAGCCGTTCTACTCGGTGCAGTTCCATCCCGAGGCGGCCAGTGGCCCCACCGATACACGTTTCTTCTTCGAAGAATTTGTGAAAATATTGTAGTGTGGTTTTGAATTAGTAGAGACGATGCACGCATCGTCTAAAACTAAAAATAAAACAAAATGAACATGATATCTGAAAATAAGAATACACCATATCACTTTCCTTCGGGGGAATTAAAGGGAACTAAAGCTCTCGTTCTCGGTTCCGGAGCGTTAAAGATCGGCGAGGCCGGCGAGTTCGATTATTCCGGTTCGCAAGCCCTGAAAGCGCTTCGCGAAGAAGGCGTGGAAACCATTTTAATTAACCCGAACATAGCCACGGTACAGACATCGGACGGTTCAGCCGATAAAATCTATTTTCTGCCCGTAACGCCTTATTTTGTTGAAAAAGTGATCGCCAGGGAACGTCCCGATGGCATTCTTCTCGCCTTCGGCGGCCAAACAGCGCTCAATTGCGGCGTGCAGCTTTTTGAAACCGGCGTGCTGGAGAAATACAACGTGCGTGTGCTCGGTACGCCTGTTCAGGCGATCATGGACACGGAAGATCG
>JAQVEB010000168.1 GCA_028698105.1 Petrimonas sp.
CGGGTAAGTCCTATACGGCCAGCTCCCATTGAATCCCCCAGGTCTTGATCGAAGCAAGGGTATTTGGTTGTAGCGGCGCGATATAGTAAGCTTACCCTTTTTTGTTTGGCACCGAATAGGATGCGGTTGAGAGCCGAGAGTAAATAAAGGAGGCTGTCTCAAAAGTGTCACTGTAGTTTCATTTTGTCATCATGTTGAACGAAGTGATCCCGATAGCTATCGGGACTATATTGTCAAACTAAATAGATTCTTCATTTCTCCGCCAGTTGGCGGATCCATTTTCCCGATAGTTATCGGGAGACAATTTGATAGCAGATCTTACTTTTGAGACAATCTCTTTTCCGTATAACGACCTTTATCTTACGCGCTACACCATTCTCGGAAAAAGTTTGTAATCCAACGAATATTTTCCCGGGCCCGTAAAAAAAGCTGCAACAAACACGATCAACAGATCGAGCGCATGCCCGTATTTCAGAAAATTATCGCCTGCAAAGAAATGCGTTGCCAAAGCAACGGCCATTACGCCGACAAGAAGGATGGTTGCGGGACGAAACAACAATCCGAGGGCAAAAAGCAACCCGCCCACACTCTCGGCAAAAGCGGCCATAAAGCCCCAGAACGAAGGAGCAAAATTAATTCCGAAATTGGACATGGTTCCGCCAATGGCAGTCCAAGTCTCCACTCCGCCTGTTATTTTCGGTAAACCGTGAAAGAAAATGGAAACACCAATCCCGATCCTCAATATAAGCAATCCGGCATGCAATAAATTCTTTTTTGTTCTCATATTTGCTGTAATTTTGTGATGTTAATTCTCTCTTAACCCCAAAGTAACGTGAATTGTTTATTGCGGCAACGTAATTTCGCTAATTTTGTTTTTGATTATTATAGATTTCTCACTTCGTTCGAAATGACAACCGCAGATTGTTGGGCTTCAAGTCAGTGTCATGTTGGAGCAAAGCGGAAATCCCGATTATCGGGGCCGACGAAAGGAGGCATCTATTTAATTATTATTCCTGTCATGTCCTCTTTATGTCCAATTTTTGGGTGGAGTCTCGAAATGACAAATTGCTACATCATTTTGATATATACACAACATCTAATCGGCGTAACAATTGATAACCTTGTCAAGACGAGACAAAATCAGGCAAATAAAAAACCGGATCTTTTTCGGGACCCGGGTTTTTATACCATTTCAAAATACGTTAGGGATTAATTTTCGGCTTTTCTGGCTGAATAACTGATCTTTAACGCATACGCTTTTCGCAATGCCTGTTTTACATCACTGATGTATTGCATTTTCGTATTTTCATCCGCTTTAATGGAAACCGTCATAAACTGTTGGTCTGCTTCGTTCAAACTTGACTTTTCCTGAGCAATATAGTCTTGGATATCGCTCACGGCCGCCAGTTTGTCGTTCAACTGCATCTGTGTTCCGGTACCCAGTCTTGGATCGGTAGGAATACCAATGTTGATGAACGTAACAAGCGATTTCTTTTCAAGCTTTTGAACTTCCGACGCGGCCGGAATTCTGAATTTCACCATTAATTCTTCGGAACGCATGGTAACGGTTACCATAAAGAAGAATAATATGGCGAAAATCATATCAGGCAATGATGATGTGTTCAATTCGGGCAATTCTTTGCCGCCGGATTTATTAAATTTCCCCATACTTAGTTTCCTCCAAAATTTTTAGGTTCTGCTTCCGAAATACGTTGCGGATACAACGTATTTATCAATTCCTGTTCTTCAGGCAGTAATTCGTCGTAAGATTTCGAATAGTATTTCTTTGCGGCGTCCTGCCTTAATTCGTTATACGCTTTTACGAGTTCGTTCTGAACGGCAATATAAGCTTTATAACTGGTAGTGGCATCGTTCTGCAACGAAATCACGTGGTCTGCCGTACGCATCACCGTTCCGATAGGCGGACCCAGATCTTCTTCCGTTAATTCCGGTAGCTGTTCGCTATTATTCGGATTGGTAACAAACTCTTTCACCTTATCTTTCAATCCAACTTTACCTCCTTTTCCAACCATTTGAGTAACATTTGCATACCACTCATCGCCAAGTTGTGTTTTTACCATTGTTTGGTTTTGGCTGTTTACCAACACTACCATAAGATTTCTCTGCTGGACCTTCATTTCCTGAAGATTCTGTTCATCCTGTGGAGGAGGCGGTAATTTACGTGCCAATCCGCTATCGGTGTCCATTGAAGAAGTTACAAGGAAGAAAATAAGCAAAAGAAAGGAAATGTCAGCCATTGAACTTGAATTAAGCGACGGTACCTTTTTTTTCGATTTTGCCATTTTTTTTTCGTTTTTAATTTCCTTAAAAGGAAAACTATATTACTTTTTTCTGATTAATTTGAACAGCGGCGCTGCTAAAATAGAAACGATAACAAGGAAAAGCATTACATAAATGCTGAATAACCACATATCGGTCAATTTCAACCTTGGTGGAACATTATCGGAGCCTGTGTATCCCACAATATCCAACGGGGTTCCACTACCCATCACGTAAGTAATGATAAGCAATGCGGCCAATGCTACAACCACCAATAAAGAGTTTATAGCCTTCTTGGGATTAGTCTTCAACGAAGAGAAAAATCCTATAACAGCAAAAAGGAATAAAATCAATACTGTGATCGCTAACAATATATATATCCAATACAGAAGCGCGTCCGTGAACGCAGGCTCCGACAAATCCGGAACCAGTCGCTTTTCTACCGGAACCTGTCCCCCGAAAATAAACAACGCTATGACCACCAATGAAATTACCATTGTGATATACAACGTCATTCGGGAAGTTCTGTGTATTTTAGTTACAGCCATAATTCATTATATTTTTTTGTATTTAACATTGTATTTGATCACGTGATCCAGGAATGTGATCGAAGCGTCTTCCATTTTATTCAGAATTCCTTCCAATTTACTTAAAATGTAATTGTAGAAAATTTGAAGAATGATAGCAACGATAAGACCGAATACCGTGGTGATCAAGGCAACCTTCATACCGGCTGCAACAATCGTGGGGCTAATATCACCTGCACGTTGGATATCATCAAATGCTTTCACCATACCGATAACCGTTCCCAAGAATCCGAGAGACGGAGCAATGGCGATAAACAAGGTGATCCATGACAAGTTTCTTTCCAGCAAACCGCTCTGTACGCCACCGTAGGAAACAACCGAACGTTCTACCACATCCGGGCCCTGATCCAGTCGAAGCAATCCCTGATAAATAATGGAAGCAACCGGGCCTCTGGCATTGCGAGCAATGTCTTTTGCTCCTTCAACGTCGCCTCTGTCGAGCGCATCGCCAATGTTATTCAACAAACCTTTGGAGTCAACATCGGCAAGACTTAAATAAATGATTCTTTCCAATGCGAAAGCCAAACCAAGAATAAACACGATAGCTACTAAACTCATGAACATGGCACCACCTTCAATAAATTTAGTTTTGATAGCCTGATGAAAGCCGCCTGTTGATTCAGCAACGGCAACTGCGTCGGCAGTGTCGTCAGCCGGAGCAGGTGCTACCTGAGTTGTTTGAGCAGCAGAATCTGCAGGAGCAGTAGCGTCTTGTGCTAAGAGAATTGATGGCAATCCCACAGACATGATTCCGAGAATTGCTAAAATTGCAAATAACTTTTTCATTGTGTGTTCAATTTTTTAGGATTAATGATCTTAATTTTTTTTAATTATTATTTGAGTTTATTTCTTTCTTATATTAATTATAAGACTTTTTTCAATTCTGTACGGCTTTCGCGCGGAGAGAGCGGGATTCGAACCCGCGAAACACTTTAGGCGTTTACACGCTTTCCAGGCGTGCCTCTTCAACCACTCGAGCATCTCTCCTGACGGAGATTGTTTGAAAACGGGTGCAAATTACAAAAAATATTTCACTTACACTCCATTTCGTGGACAAAAATATAGAATTTAATCAAAAATATAAAGGTTCTGTTACAATTAATTTTCAAAATTTTTTTTCGTAATTCGGCCGATATAAAATTAAATAATTAATTAACAATTGCTTATGTTAAATAACTGCTTTGCATTTGCCGAAGTAATTTGCGCCACCTTTGTTTCGCTCAGCCCGTAAATATCGGATAATTTTGCCACTATCTGCTGCAAATAAGTCGGTTCGTTTCGTTTGCCTCTGTAGGGAACGGGCGCCAGATATGGAGCATCTGTTTCTAATATAATATTGTTTATATCACAATTTCTTAATGTTTGTTCCAGAGAAGAATTTTTGAACGTTACAACACCGTTTATACCGATTTTAAATCGTTTTAATTTCTGAATCTCTTTTAATTCTTCAACCGTTCCTCCAAAACTGTGAAAAACGCCGTAAATGGAACCCTCACCTATTTTTTTTATGCTCGCAATAACTTCGGCGATCGCGTTGCGCGAATGAATGGCAACGGGCAGTTGTTTTTGCTTGCTCCATTGAAGCTGCTCTTCGAAAACGCTGATCTGTGCTTGTTTATAGGTGTTATCCCAATAAAGGTCAATTCCTATCTCGCCGATGCCGATGTAATCGGCTGCGTTTAACTCACTGTATATTTTTTCCAACTGGCTTTGCCAGTCTTCTTTCACACTAGTTGGGTGAAGCCCCATCATGGGGAAGAAAAAAGCGGGGTCTTTCCGTACGGTTTCCTTAAGCAACGGAACGGATTCTACATCTATATTGGGTAAAAAAATTTGGGTAACGCCCGTTTTTTTCGCTCTCTGAACGACTTCATCGAAATCATGCCGAAACTCTTCCGCATAAAGGTGCGCATGCGTGTCAATAAGATTCATTCTTCTACGGTTTCTCCTTTGCGATAATAATACACCACACCATACTGTCTGTTTCGGTTAAGGCGTTTGTTTAAGGGCAAATGCTCGTTTGTTTTTTCCACTTGTTCCCAGATATCGAAAATAATCCTGTCAACATTTTCCCGCGATCCGGCTACCTCTTCCAATGTGCGGTTTGTAGCTTTCTGATGTATTTTTTGCGTTTGATAAGCCTCCTTGAAGAGCGAAAACATGACTTTCACTTTTGCAATGGTCGGATTAAAAATAGGAACGCCCCCTTTAGAAGTGCGTGTTTCTTCCCCGATGATTATTTTTTCGCCCCATTCCAAAAGCATTTCGTTTGAGGACAGATCGGGCACAAGCATACTGCTGTTTTCCAGCCCGTATAATTCCAAATGATCGGGTTTAATTTCGGAACGAATAACGGAAAGGTAAAGCACCTGCACGAAATGCGAAACATACATGCGGGCATTTTTCACTTTCTGCTGAAAGGCCTTATTCGCTTTAACCTGGGTATTAAAAGTTTGTTGGTATCTTGCGCACGCACGTTCGAATTGCTGTACAACAACTTTTGCCTCCTGAAGGGTTTTCATCTCGACGGCAACATTCTGATAATCTGTGTCGCCACATTTATCTATAGCTGTTCTCAACGCGCGAATACGTGCATTATCGGTATTTGGCAATCTGCGATAGGGCATTCTAAATTTGACCTCTTTTTTACTGATTTTTACAAAAAACGCTCGCCTTTATCGTGTTTATTTTTCTCTGTACATCAAGTTTTCGGCGAGCGTGAGTAGTTCTTTCTTTTTCCCGTCGGATACATGAATAATCGAAAAATGATCCAACGCCGCAAGATAGTATTTTTCTATGAGAATCTCAGAAATATATTTCAATTTTAATTCATCATAAATATTTTTAACAGCATTTATTTTTGTAGCAGGATCAAACTCAGGAGCTTCAATCCATTTATCCAATTCCTTGCGTTGGGTTTTGTTCGATTTCTCGAATGCTTTTATCAGTAAAAACGTTTTTTTGTTGCAAAGAATATCGCCGCCGATATTTTTACCAAAAGTTTTCGGATCGCCGTACACATCCAATAAATCGTCTTTTAACTGAAATGCCAGGCCGATATTGATCCCGAAATCGTACAACAAATCGGCATCGGTTTCGGGCGCTTCGGAAACCATTGCGCCCATTTTAAGCGCGCAAGCGATAAGCACGGCCGTTTTCAACCGGATCATTTCCAGATATTCCGTTTCGGTTACGTCCATGCGCGTTTCAAAGTCAATGTCGTATTGTTGTCCCTGGCAAACTTCCATGGCCGTTTGAGAGAACAGCGACAATGCCTGCGGCAATAAATCCGGCGAAATATTGGCGATGTATTTGTAAGCTTCTATCAGCATGGCGTCGCCCGATAAAATGGCGGCGTTGTCGTTCCATTTCCTGTGCACCGTTTCTTTTCCGCGGCGCATATCGGCCTTGTCCATCAAATCATCGTGAAGCAAACTGAAATTATGAAAAATTTCGAGGCCCACAGCCGGTGATACGGCCGCTTCGATGTTATCGCTAAAAAGATTTGCCGACATCAACGTGAGCAACGGGCGCAAACGCTTACCTCCCAGCGACATAATATACCGTATGGGTTCGTAGAGTGTTTGCGGGTTCTCGCTGAAAGGAAGTTTCCGTATGGAATCGTTGATTTTATTTTCTAAGGAAGAAACACTGTGTATCATGTTTTTATTGCCTGGTTTTGCAATAAAAGCTGCTTTTAGGTTTTAAAAGCAGCTTTTATTCGTATGTTGATTTTGCTTCCGTTATTATTGCTGTAAGCGGAATAATACGGGTAGTGTAAATCGAACGCGTACGGGTTTACCACGCTGCGATCCGGGTTTCCACTTAGGCATTTGCTGGATCACGCGGATAGCTTCTTTGTCGAGCGACGGGTCCACACCGCGCACAACCTGTACGTCGGTAATGCTACCATCGCGCTCAACCACGAAGTTACAGATCACACGTCCCTGAATACCGTTCTCCTGGGCAATCACCGGATACTTGATGTTGTCACTGAGGAACTTCATCATGGCTGCATTCCCACCCGGAAAGAGAGGCTGATCCTCTACC
>JAQVEB010000169.1 GCA_028698105.1 Petrimonas sp.
CGAATTCACAGCGTTGGAGAATGTGATGATACCGGCGCTTATCGGCAAAAAGCGGCGTGGCGAAGCCGAGAAAAGAGCGAAGGAATTGCTCAGGATGATGGGTATGGGCGAGCGCATGGAACATAAACCTTCGGAACTTTCGGGAGGAGAAAAACAACGTGTGGCCGTAGCCCGCGCGCTCATCAACGATCCGTTAGTAGTGCTTGCCGACGAGCCTTCGGGCAGTTTGGATACCGAAAACAAACAGGAACTTCACGCGTTGTTCTTCGAGTTGCGCGACAAACTTAATCAAACTTTCGTGATTGTAACGCACGATGAGCAGCTTGCTTCCATCACCGACCGCACCATACACATGAAAGATGGCCTTATCGTTCAATAACACCAGATTCAATCCAAAAAAACATATCTTATGAAAGGAAAATCAATAATTATGAGTGTTCTACTAACGGGAGCGCTGTTTTCGTGCACTCCGGTCAATCTAAAACAGGAGAAAAATAACTATAATGACAACGAAATTATCGGAAAATCAACGGTGAAGATCGAAAACGGATTGTTAACACCCGAGGTTCTGTACGGTTTTGCGCGGATAGACGACGTGAAGGTTTCGCCCGACAATTCCAAAATTTTGTATCAGGTGACGTACGTGAGCGTCGGGCAAAATAAAACTAACTCCGAGCTTTTTATCATGAACGCCGACGGCTCGGATAAAAAACAATTGACTACAACAAGTTATCGTGAAAGTAATCCGGAGTGGATTGATAAGGGCAACCGCATCGCTTTTCTGAGCAACGAAAACGACTCCACACAAATCTGGACAATGGATGCCGATGGCGCAAACAAGCAACAACTCACCGGCGTTGATGGCGATATTGACGGGTTCTCGTTCTCGCCCGACGGAAGTAAAGTGCTCTTTTTTAAGGGGGTGAAAGTAAAAGAATCCACGCAGGAACGTTATCCCGATCTGGACAAAACGTCCGGGAAAAATTATAGACGACCTGATGTACAAACATTGGGATACCTGGATCGAGAACGCGCCACATCCGTTTGTCGCCGATCTGAATAACGGACAATTAACGAACGTAAAAGACCTCCTGCAGGGCGAACCATACGAATCGCCCATGCTTCCTTGGGGCGGAATGGAGCAACTGGCCTGGAGCCCCGACAGCAAAATGGTTGCTTACACCTCGCGAAAGAAAACCGGAAAAGAATATGCCGTTTCCACCAATTCCGATATCTATTTTTACGATTTGGCTACGGGGAAAACCACGAATATGACGGAAGGTATGATGGGATATGACACCAATCCGCAATTTTCGCCCGACGGCAAATACATGGCTTGGCAAAGCATGGAACGTGATGGTTACGAGGCTGATAAGAACCGCCTGTTTGTGATGGATCTGGCTACCGGACAAAAAACGTACGTAACGGAATTGTTCGATTACAATGCCGACTCGTTTATCTGGACGCCCGACAGCAAAAAAATGTATATGATCTCCTGCGTAGAAGCCAAAACACAAATTTTTGACGTTGATCCCTTGGCCAAAACAATCAAACCGGTTACCGAAGGTAAACACGATTATGCCTCCGTTGCGCTTGCCGGAGAGGGAAAACTTATCGCTAAACGACACTCCATGTCGAAACCCGACGAGATATACTCCGTGAACGTTGCTTCGGGTGAAGCCACGGAGTTATCGTTCGAAAACAAAGAACTGTTAGACCAGTTGAAGATGGGAGAGGTGGAAGAGCGCTGGATTCCCACAACCGACGGCAAACAAATGCTCACGTGGGTTATCTATCCGCCCGATTTCGATTCCACAAAGGTTTATCCTGCGCTGCTCTACTGTCAGGGAGGCCCGCAAAGCACGGTGAGCCAGTTTTGGTCGTATCGGTGGAATATGCAGATCATGGCCGCTAACGGATATATCGTGGTAGCGCCCAACCGTCGTGGGCTGCCCGGTTTCGGACAGGAATGGAACGAACAGATCAGCGGCGATTACGGCGGACAAAATATGAAGGATTACCTCTCTGCCATTGACGCGCTGGCCAAGGAACCGTACGTGGATAAAGATCATTTAGGTTGTACGGGAGCAAGTTACGGCGGATTTTCGGTTTATTGGCTTGCCGGCCACCACAACAAACGTTTTAAAGCGTTTCTGTCGCATGCCGGAATTTTTAATTTTGAAGCGCAATACCTCGAAACCGAAGAGTTGTGGTTTGCCAACTGGGATATGGGCGGCCCATTCTGGGACAAAACCAATGCCGTAGCGCAAAAAACATACGCAACATCGCCGCACAAGTTTGTGGGTAACTGGGATACGCCCATCATGGTTACGGTTGGCGAGTTGGATTATCGGATTTTGGCATCGCAAGGCATGATGGCGTTCGATGCGGCGCAACTTCGCGGCATTCCTTCGCGCATGCTCGTCTTCCCGAACGAAAATCACTGGATTTCCCAACCACAGAACGGAGTTCTTTTCCAACGGGAATTTTTCCGGTGGTTTGATCAATGGTTGAAACCCGCGACGACATCGGCCGGACAGAAATAATATCTTTCGATAGCGAGTGTAAAATGTTGCAAAATATTTTTTAAAAATTTCATTCGAATTATTTTGCAGTTCAGGAAATATGGTTACCTTTGCACTCGCTATCGAAAGATGGTCGTTTTGGTGTGGTAGTTCAGTTGGTTAGAATATCCCGATGTGTCGGGAGAGTCGCCGGTTCGAGTAACACACGAAGACATAAAATATTGGTGTGGTAGTTCAGTTGGTTAGAATACCTGCCTGTCACGCAGGGGGTCGCGGGTTCGAGTCCCGTCCATACCGCAAAAGCAGCTTTTTTAGGGCTGCTTTTTCTTTTTTATCAAATTACAATCACTTACTTTTTTCCCTCGAAACATCGCCTAAATAGCCGCCGTGATGGCGTTTGGCGTAATCGCGGGCGGTGAAACCGATTTTTTTCATGGTTCCCACCACCAGGATATCGCCCATCACGGTCATTACCGTAGTGGATGTGGTGGGGGTGAGCTCAAGAGGACATACTTCTTTCGGACTGCCTGTAAGGAGAAAAACATCGGCTTCCTTGGCTAATAAACTGTCTTTGTTGCCCGTGATCACGATAATCGGGATGTCGGGGTAAATGCCGCGGGCTAAGTCAATCAACTCGATTATTTCCCGTGTTTTTCCGGAATTGGTTATCAGCAACAGCAGGTCGTTGTCCTGAAGAATACCCAAATCGCCGTGTTGAGCTTCGCTCGGATGAAGAAAAACGGCGGGCGTACCCGTTGAACTGAACGTTGTAGCCATATTTTGACCGATTTGTCCGGCCTTGCCCATACCGCTTACAACGAGTTTTCCGTTTTTTCCGTGCACGTTCTCCACGATCAAATCCACGGCTTTGCCGTATTGTTCAGACACGGGAACATGCAGTATGGCATCGGCTTCCTGTTGCAGGATCAACTTTATTTCTTCGAAATTCATGTATTTAAAACCGCAGGGTTAATTTGTTTTGAAGTTATATTTCACCGACGACAGTTCTTCGTTTGCTTTCGCAATTTTACTCTTCAGCCCTTCCTTGTAGTTCACAAGTTTCTGTTGAAGCGCTTCATCGCCTGTGGCGATCATTTGCAGGGCAAGGATGGCAGCATTAAGCGAGCCATTGATGCCTACGGTTGCCACCGGTATCCCCGGAGGCATTTGCACGATAGCGAGCAGCGCATCCATCCCGTCGAGCGATGCGTTGATGGGCACGCCGATTACCGGTATCGGTGTCATAGAGGCGATTACGCCGGGTAAATGAGCGGCCATTCCTGCTGCTGCGATGATAACTTTTATCCCGCGCGATTGTGCTTTCTTTGCAAAATCTTCCACCAACTCGGGCGTGCGATGAGCCGATAGCGCGTTGATCTCGAACGGGATTTCCATTTCATCGAAGAATTTTGCGGCTTTTTCCATTACGGGCAAATCGGAGGTGCTGCCCATGATAATACTTACAATTGGTTCCATTTTCTTGCGAAGCAAAAGGGAATCATTCCTGTGATTCCCTTTCTGTTATAACGATTAATTATTTACCTGTGAATTCTTTGTACTGAGCTGCGGAAAGTAGTCCGTCTATTTCATCGGGATTTTCCAGGCTGATTTTAATGATCCAGCCTTCGCCATACGGGTCTTTGTTCACGAGTTCGGGAGCGTCTTCAAGTTGAGGATTCACTTCCAGTACTTCTCCCGAGACCGGCATCAGCAGGTCGGATACGGTTTTAACGGCTTCAATGCTTCCGAAGACTTCGCCCGCGCCAAGTGTTTCGCCTTCGGTTGTAATATCAACATACACAATTTCTCCCAATTCACCTTGTGCGAAATCGGTAACGCCCACGTAGGCTTCTTCTCCCTCAACCCTGATCCACTCGTGATCCTTTGAGTATTTTACGTTTTCCGGAAAATTCATTTGTTCTTGTTTTTTAAAGGTTTTATAATGATGTAAAATTAGTGTTTATTTTGTTATCGGCAAAATAGTTTTAAGCTGTTTTCGACTTCCGGTTACAAGGTGCCGATCCAAACACAGGCAAACGTGACGATAAAGCCCAATAAAAATCCGGCATATACTTGTCCGGCCGTATGTCGGCGTAAGATTAAACGCGATGTTCCCACCAGTCCGGCTATCAGCACTAACCCGATAAACAGATGATACGGATTCGCGTGTTCCACAAAATAACTGATGCTCATTACCCCGCCAACGAGGCCTCCCGCGCCAAACATGTGAGCGCTGATCTTCCAACGCAATGTAATGACAATTGCCAACACCATAACGATAATGGGAGAAATGATCAACATAAGAAACCAGGTGGGAAGGCCCATTCTGAAATAATAAAAGATCATGAACCCATAGGATAAAAGCGCAACCGTGTAGGGCAAAAATCTGTCTTTGCGTTTTTTTAGCGACAGGTCGCTAATCAAATGAACGCGGTACATCAGATAGATGAGTATGCCGGGAATGGCAAACGAAAACAAAAAAACCGGAACAATGATTTGCATGAAATTTCCGGCATACGTGAACCGGAAATAGGTGTAAACAAAAAGCAGGGCAATGCTGTAAATGGGCATTAACAGGGGTTGAAAAACACTGGAAATGATGTGGGCCATTGATTTCATGCGCTACGCTTTTTATTTTTTGAATGCCAAAGTTAAATTTTTTTTCTTAAACGTGCTACAGGAATATTCAATTGTTCGCGATATTTGGCTACCGTACGGCGGGCGATTACGTATCCTTTTTCGTTAAGTATTTTAGTTAACTGATCGTCTGTCAGTGGTTTAGTTGAGTCTTCCTCTTCAATGCTTTGTTTCAGAATATATTTTATCTCGCGGGTGGAAACATCTTCTCCAGCCTCATTCTGCATGGCTTCGGAGAAGAAAAACTTAAGCGGATACACGCCGCTGTTGGTTTGCACATATTTGCTGGTGCTCACGCGCGAAATGGTGGAAATATCGAAGCCGGTTTTCTCGGCCACGTCTTTCAGGATCATGGGTTTGAGCGCTGTTTCGTCGTCGGTGAGGAAAAAATCGTACTGCAGGTTCACGATGGTTTGCATGGTGCGGTAAAGCGTGTTCTGACGCTGTTTCACAGCATCAATAAACCATTTGGCCGAGTCCACCTTTTGTTTCATAAACAGCATGGCCTGTTTGTCGTTCAACGACATGCTCTCTTTGTTTTGATTGTAGCCCTGCAACATTTCGGAGAAATCGCGATTTACCTTCAGGCTGGGGATATTTTGGTTGTTGAGGTACATAATTACCTCACCGTTTTCGGATTCCACGATAAAATCGGGCGTGATGTTGCTCATGGCCATTTCCATGGAATCGCTCCAGGCGTTTCCCGGTTTGGGATTCAGTGATACGATCTCTTCGATGGCATCACGCAAATCGTCTTCGGTGATCGCTAACTGACGAAGTATTTTATCGTAGTGCTTGCGCGAAAATTCCTCGAAATAATCTTCGATTATTCTTTGGGCGAGCTGCGTAACGCTATCGGGTTCTCTTCGTTGAAGCTGCAGCGTGAGGCATTCCTGCAGATCGCGGGCGCCCACGCCTGCGGGATCAAGATCCTGAATTTCGTATAAAACGTCCTCCATTTCGAGGGAAGAAACTTCCAGGTGTTCCAGAAACAACAAATCGTCGGAGATTGCTTTCAGATCGCGTTGCAGGTAACCGTTCTCATCGAGGTTGCCGATGATGTATTCGGCGATTTTCTTTTTCCGGTTATCCAGATCGTGCAGTCCGATTTGTTCCTGCAGCGATTCTATCAGCGTTTTTTCGGACGAAAAAGTAAATTCGCGGCTTTGCGGCGCGTTGCCGGATGAAGCATTCAGCCGGTAATCCGGTACATCGTCATCGGAGGCGTAATCGCCTAAAATCAGTTCGTCCTGCGATACGGCAGCAGCGTCATCTTCGGCTTGAAAATCAGTCTCCTCCGGAGTTTGGGGCATCTCGGTATCGGTAGCCTCCAGCGCCGGATTGTCTTCCACCTCCTGACGTATCTTATCTTCCAGTTCAACCGAATTCAGTTCAACCAGTTTGATCACCTGCATTTGCAGGGGCGAAAGTTTCTGCGTTTGTTTAAGTTCCTGTTGTTGCCTCAGCGCCATGTGTAATACTTGAATGCGAATTGAACGGCAAAGATAGTGATTTCTTACCTGAAATTGTGAAACGAATGGGTGTGATTTTACTTAACAATCATCCTCGTAACCGGCTTTACAGGTGAGGGGAGCGAGGGCATACGCATCGTATCCGTCGTAAGCGGGGCCGGTTTTCCCGTTTATAACAATAATCCGGTCCACCCGCACTGTTTCTCCGTTTTCGAAAAACAGGAAATATGCCGCATCCTTTTCGTCCAACTTTGTTATCGTTCCTTTTTCTTCT
>JAQVEB010000170.1 GCA_028698105.1 Petrimonas sp.
ATCGAAATCGAAATACGTTGCTTCCCAGTTGTTCAATAACGTAAGTCTCTCGCCTTTTCCGTCCAGCAACTGATGATTTCGCAACCATCGCTGCAAGTTACGGCTGCCTTTGCCGGTTCCTTCAAAGGACAACGTGTAAACAAAATGCGGCGTTTCAAAAACGGTGTTCGGTTTTAACCGGTAAACCGATTGATACGGGTTTATGCCGGCCACGATGTGCATGTTTTTATACACATCGGTCTCAAATTGAATGGATAAGTTTCCGTTCCAGGATATTTGCCCCATCATAACCGTTCCTGCCGTTTCGGTAGCCTGACCGTCAACAGCGAGCATGAAATTGGGCGATGTATGCAGGTCTTCTCTTGTTCCCAGCCGGGTTTGAATGGTGTGCATACCCTGCTGAAGATGTGTGAGCACCGGCTGCATCTCTTTGGCCCACGATCCGTTGTAACTGGTGAGGTAATAATCTTTATTGTAGAGATACAGGTTTGCCGACGCATATTTGTTGAGGATCACCTCCCCCTTTTCGGAATGGCGGATGGTTGTCCATTGCTCTATCACGTCTTCGTTTTTCCACGCTTTATAGAAAACATCTACGTAAAACGGATACACGGGGTCTTTTAACGTAACGGTTGTCAGGGTGGCGCCATCCGGCGTTGTGGTGATCTTGTGTGTCTCATACTTCAAATCAACGGAGTTGTTGCCATCGGCATGTACAACCGCGATAGCTGGCTCCGTGAAATTGTTGTTGATGCCGGCAACCGCAAACGCGCTGTTATTGGCGCTTGCGCCTTCGGCGCGAAGATTGTTCACGCCATCGGTAACCGCATATTCCGCATTGTTCTTCAAGGATTTTCCGGTATAAACAATCTTCAGGTGATTATCGTTATCTGTTTTTAAAACAAGAGCTACATTGTCGGTTACAACAGGAATGGTAACGTTTTGCGCGAAAGCTGAAAAAGACAGCAACAAAATAGCCGTTAATAAATAAATTTTGTTTTTCATAACGAACGGATTAATTGGAATTGTTTTATGATATTGTTATCTTTGTCACAAAGTTAATACATCTTATCTAATGGTGTGAAAAATCTTTTTATTTTTGTAAAAAAATCTTTCGTTTAAATATTAAGTGTTGAAAAACAATTGAATATAGTTGGTTGTTTTTACATAAAAGCAATATAAAGACAATGAATGAAAATAGTTTTTTAAGTATTATTGAACAAAGTATCCGAACCAATTGGGAGATGCCCGCGATGACCGATTTTCAGGGGGAAACATTCTACTACAAAGATTTTGCCCGCGAAATTGATCAATTACACGATTATTTTAAGGCAGCAGGAATAAACCGGGGCGATAAAATATCGTTGGCCGGCAGAAATTCAGCCCGATGGGCTATCGCTTTTTTTGCAACCCTGTCATACGGCGCTGTTGTGGTAAGCATTTTGCATGAGTTTGATAAAGACAGCATTGGTTACATCGTGGATCACTCCGACTCCGTTGCGCTTTTTTCGGATGAAGCCATTTGGAAAAATCTGAACGAAAAGTCCATGCCGAAATTGCAAACGGTTTTTTCGCTCGACGATTATTCCCTGCTTAAATCTTCTTCGAAAGAACTAACGAAGTTTGCCGACAATGCTCCCTCATTTTTTGAAAAAAAATACAAAAAGGGCTTTTTCGTCAACGATGTGGCTTTTCGTACCGACAAGCCCGAGGAACTGGGCGTAATAAACTACACATCAGGGACAACGAGTAGTTCAAAAGGCGTTATGATCCCTTACCGCAGTTTGTGGTCGAACATGCGGTTTGCAATAGATGAGTTGGACTTCATGAGTCCGGGCGACGATATCGTGTGCATGTTGCCGATGGCGCACACGTACGGGCTCGCTTTCGAAATTCTGAATTCAATTGGTATGGGCAGGCACATCCATTTTCTGAACAAAGTTCCCTCGCCGAAGATACTTATTGACATGTTTGCCAAAATAAAGCCCAAACTGGTGTTGGCCGTACCGCTTATCATCGAAAAAATTGTCCAGAAAAACGTGTTCCCGAAACTTCGGGAGCAACCGGCCAGGACATTGATAAAAATACCCGGACTGAATTCCATTGTATATAACAAGGTTCGGAAATCGCTCATTGACGTCTTCGGCGGAAACCTTGTGGAAGTGGTTATCGGCGGAGCCGCACTGAATCAGGAAGTGGAAACGTTTTTGCGAAAGATTAAATTCCCTTATTCCGTGGGCTACGGCATGACGGAATGCGGGCCGCTGATCTCTTACTGTTATTGGACAAAATTCAAGCAAAAATCGGTGGGTACAGTGGTGGACAGGATGCAGGTGCGGATTGACTCCTCCGATCCCGTAAACGAAGTGGGCGAAATTCAGGTGAAAGGCATGAACGTTATGCTCGGCTATTACAAGAATGAAGAAGCCACAAACGAGCTTATGATGGAAGACGGATGGATGAGAACCGGCGACCTGGGCGTGATGGACAGCGACGGATTTCTTTTTATCAAAGGACGGAACAAAAGCCTGATCCTTGGCGCATCCGGACAAAATATTTATCCCGAAGAAATTGAAGACAAACTCAACAATTATTCATCGGTAAATGAGTCGCTTATCATTGAGGAAAACGGAAAAATAATTGCGCTCATTGTTCCCGATGCGGAAACATTGGACGGGTTGGGCGTGGACAAAGACGGTTATCCTGTTTTTTTCGATGAAATCGTTAAAGATTTGAATACCAAGCTTCCGGCATACAGCAAAGTATCCTCTTATCGCCTCATGGACGAAGAATTCGAGAAAACACCCAAACGGAGCATTAAACGGTTTAAGTACCAAAAATAAAAAAGCGGGGATTCCCGCTTTTTTTGTGCTCTTAATATTCATTCCATGCTTTAATCTCAATGTCTTCGCTTCCCATCTTGCAAAATGCGGTGATAAATGCGCTGGCCAGCCGTGCATTGGTGATAAGCGGAATATTGTAATCTACCGCCGTGCGGCGAATAATATAACCGTTCGTTAATTCGCGTTTGGTAACGTTTTTCGGGATGTTGATGATCAGGTCGAAACGCTTGTCGGCGATCATTTGCCTGATGTTGTTTTCGCCGTCTTCGTCGGGCCAGTTCACATCCGTTGCCTTTATGCCGTTTTCTGCAAGAAATTTTTGCGTACCGTGACTGGCATACAGCTCGTAACCGCGTTCGCCCAGCAATTTGCAGGCTTCCAGCAAATCCACTTTCGATTTTGCCTCTCCCGAAGAGATCAGAATGCCTTTTTTCGGAATGATGTAGCCTACCGAGAGCATGGATTTGAGAATCGCTTCCGAAAAATCGTCGCCGATACAACCTACTTCGCCGGTTGAGGACATATCTACACCCAGAATGGGATCGAAATTGTGCAAACGGGAGAACGAGAATTGCGACGATTTTACCCCGATATAATCCAAATCGAATACCGATCCGTCGGGTTTTTTAAACGGCGCATCCAGCATCACACGCGTAGCGGTGGCAATAAAGTTCTGTTTGAGCACTTTAGACACAAACGGGAACGAGCGCGAAGCGCGCAAATTGCACTCAATCACCTTAATCTCGTTATTTTTAGCCAAGTATTGAATATTGAACGGCCCGCTGATATTCAATTCTTTGGCAATTTGCTTCGATATTTTTTTCACGCGGCGCATGGTCTCGAAATAGATCTTTTGCGCGGGAAAAACCAGCGTGGCATCGCCGGAATGCACTCCCGCAAACTCCACATGTTCCGAAATGGCGTACTCCACGATCTCGCCGTTTTTCGCCACTGCATCAAATTCAATCTCTTTGGCGTTTTGCAAAAACACGGAAACCACAACAGGGAACTCTTTCGATACGTTGGCAGCCATTTGCAGGAACGTGTGCATCTGCTCTTTATCGTAACATACGTTCATGGCCGCACCCGAGAGCACGTACGACGGGCGTATAAGCACAGGAAATCCCACTTCATCCACGAACGCGTCAATTTCCTCGAAGCTGCTCAGCTCTTTCCACCGCGGTTGATCAATGCCCAGTTCGTCCAACATGGCCGAAAACTTGTGACGGTTTTCGGCACGGTCAATGGATAACGGCGAAGTTCCCAAAATAGGTACCTGCTGACGATACAATTTCATCGCCAGGTTATTGGGAATTTGCCCACCCATGGAAACGATCACGCCTTTAGGCACTTCAATATCAATCACATCGAGTACGCGTTCCAGCGTGAGTTCGTCAAAATACAGGCGATCGCACATATCGTAATCGGTAGAAACCGTTTCGGGATTATAGTTGATCATGACTGACTGATAACCCAGATCGCGGGCGGTTTGCACGGCATTCACCGAGCACCAGTCGAATTCCACCGATGAACCGATGCGGTAAGCACCGGAACCCAGCACGATAATAGTTTCTTTATCTTCTTTTTGAGGCGTAAAAGCATCCGTTGATCCATAGGTGAAATACAAGTAATTTGTTTTCTCGGGATTTTCCGACGCCACGGTATTGATGCGGCGAACTACCGGCTGTATGTTTAAACTTTTCCGGTGTTCACGTACGCGGATCAACTCTTCCTCCATCGTTCCCGAAGGATTCTCCACGAATCGTGCGATCTGGAAATCGGAAAAACCGAGCCGTTTGGCTTCTTTCATCACTTCTGCGGGTAAATCTTCGATTTTTTGATAACCGGATAAAATCTTCGTGTAATTAAATATATTTTCGAGTTTTTCCAGAAACCATTTGTCTATTTTTGTAAGATTCTCTATTTCAGCTACGGTGTAACCCTTTTCAAGAGCATAAGCGATCGCGAAAATACGCAAATCCGTAGGATTTGTAAGCGCTTCTTCCACATTGTCGAACTCCATCTCCCGATTTCCGACGAAACCGTGCATGCCTTGCCCGATCATGCGTAGGCCTTTCTGAATGATCTCTTCGAATGATTGTCCGATGGACATGATCTCTCCAACCGATTTCATTGAAGAGCCGATCTCGTGGCTCACTCCCTGAAATTTATTCAAATCCCATCGGGGAATTTTCACGATCATGTAATCCACCGAAGGCGCCACGTATGCCGAATTGCGCGTTCCCATCTCGCCGATCTGATCGAGGGAATAGCCCAGAGCTAATTTTGTGGCTACAAACGCCAGCGGATAACCCGATGCTTTGGAAGCCAGCGCTGATGAACGGCTCAGGCGGGCATTTATCTCGATGATGCGGTAATCGTTGGTTTCGGCGTTAAAAGCAAACTGAATGTTGCACTCTCCCACTATACCGATGTGGCGCACCACGCGCCTGGAAATATCTTCGAGCATGGAAATCTGTTCGCGCGAAAGCGAAACGATGGGCGCCACCACGATGCTTTCGCCGGTGTGAATGCCAAGCGGATCCATGTTTTCCATGGGTACCACGGTGAAGCAATGGTCGTTTTTATCGCGGATGACCTCAAACTCAATTTCTTTCCATCCTTTCAGGCTCTCTTCCACCAAAATCTGGTTGGAAAAAGACAGGGCGCTCTTGCAGAGTTCCACAAATTGTTTCTCGTTTTCCGAAATACCGGAGCCCTGTCCGCCCAACGCGTAGGCCGAGCGCACCATAATCGGGAAACCGATTTCGTTAGCCGCTTTCAGCGCGTCAGCCAGGCTTTCCACGGCATGCGATTCCGGCGTTTTTACATCAATTTCATTTAGTTTTTTCACGAACAAATCACGGTCTTCAGTGATCATGATCACCTCTACGGATGTCCCCAGCACACGCACGTTGTGTTTCTCAAGCACGCCGCTCCGATGAAGTTCCGTACCGCAATTCAGCGCTGTTTGGCCGCCAAAGGCCAACAGAATTCCGTCGGGTTGCTCTTTCTCGATCACTTTTTCCACGAAATAAGGCGTGATCGGCAGGAAATAAACCTTATCGGCCACACCCTCCGATGTTTGAATGGTGGCGATATTCGGATTGATAAGCACGGTTTCTATGCCTTCCTCACGCATCGCCTTCAGCGCCTGCGAACCGGAATAGTCAAACTCGCCCGCCTGCCCTATCTTCAGCGCGCCGGAACCTAATAAAACTACTTTTTTAATTGATTTGTCCATTTTATGTTTTCTTTTACTTGTATTCTGCCCAGTGTTTTATCTCAATTTCATCCTGCGTCATCCTGCAGAATGCTTTTATGAAAGCGCTTGCCAGTCGCGCATTGGTGATCAACGGAATATTGAAATCAATGGCGCCGCGACGAATGCGATACCCGTTAGTTAACTCTTTCTCCGTGAGATTTTTGGGAATATTGATAACCAAATCGAATTTCTTATCGGCTATCATATCGGTAACCTTCAGTTCGGCTTCGTCGTCGTCCGGCCAGCCCACATACGTACTTTCCACGCCGTTTTCGACCAGAAACTTCTGCGTTCCGCCCGTGGCATACAATGTGTAACCGTTCTTCATCAACAGGCGGCAGGCATCCAGCAAGGCCACTTTCGACTTCGTTCCGCCGGACGAGACCATGACGTTTCTTTCGGGAATGCGATAGCCGACGGCGAGCATGGACGTTAGTAACGCATCATCGAAATTGCTGCCGATGCAGCCTACTTCTCCGGTGGAAGCCATATCTACGCCAAGCACGGGATCGGCTTTCTGCAGACGGGTGAACGAGAACTGCGACGCTTTAATGCCCACATAATCCAAATCGAAAGCCGATTTTTCGGGTTTCTGCACATCAATACCCATCATCACTTGCGTAGCAAGCTCTATAAAGTTTATTTTCAGCACTTTGGATACGAACGGAAACGAACGCGAAGCACGGAGGTTGCATTCGATCACTTTTATATCGTTGTCTTTCGCGAGAAACTGAATGTTAAACGGCCCGGTAATATGAAGCTCTTTCGCAATTTGC
>JAQVEB010000171.1 GCA_028698105.1 Petrimonas sp.
TCAACCCGACATGGGTGCGCAAAACAGCGCGCCGCCACGCGTTGAACACCGATGCCTCGTTCCGTTTCGAACGAGGCGCCGACCCCAACAACACCGTTTACGTACTTAAACGCGCTGCGATGTTGGTTAAAGAACTTGCGGGAGGAGAAATTGAAGGCGAAATCCGCGACGTTTATCCGCAACCGATAGAAAAATCGCGCGTTGAGCTGGCTTTTGATAAAGTGAGCGCGCTTATCGGCAAAGAAATTCCGAAAGATACGATCAAAAGTATTCTGCAAAGCCTCGAAATCGAGATCGAAAACGAAACGGAAACATCCCTAATGCTTCGCATTCCAACCTACAGAGTTGATGTTACGCGCGATGTGGACGTTATCGAAGATATTTTGCGCATCTACGGCTACAACAACGTGGAGATCAGCGAATCGCTGAAAGCAAACCTGTCGTATCAAACGCCCACCGATCGCAAACACGCGCTGCAAACCCTTATTTCGGGGCAACTTACAGCCAACGGTTTCAGCGAGATCATGAACAATTCGCTTACCAAAAAAGCGTATTACGAAAACAACGAAACATACCCCGCAGACCGTTGCGTGCCGTTGGTAAATCCGCTAAGCAATGATCTCAACGTAATGCGTCAAACGCTTCTTTTCGGCGGATTGGAAAGCATCGTTTACAACCGTAACCGCAAGAACAACGATTTGCGTTTCTATGAGTTCGGCAATTGCTATTTCTTTGATGCCGAAAAGAAACGCGAAGATAAAATCCTCGCGGAATATTCCGAAGAAACGCACGTCGCATTATGGATTTGCGGAAAACGCACACACAAAAACTGGGCCGCTGCCGAAGAGCAAAGTTCAGTTTTCGAACTCAAAGCGCACATTATCAACATCCTGAAGCGATTGGGCATTTCGGAAAATCAGGTAATTTTTGAACCGCTGCAAACCGGTATTTTTTCTACCGGCATGCACATTCGCACGCGTCAGCGGCAGTTGGGTAGTTTTGGCATCGTATCCGCCAAATTGCGCAAGGCATTCGATATAGATACCGATGTCTTTTTCGCCGAAATGAACTGGGATGCCATCCTGAAGGAATCGGAAAAGCACGAAGTGCAATTTTCCGAAATTTCAAGATTTCCGGCCGTTAGTCGCGATCTGGCATTACTGATTGATAAAAACGTTACGTTTGCCGAAATAGAGCAAATCGCACGCAAGTCTGAACGGAAACTGCTGAAAGAGGTATCGCTCTTCGATGTGTACGAAGGTAAAAATCTGCCCGAAGGCAAAAAATCATACGCCGTAAACTTCGTCTTGCAAGACAGCGAAAAAACGTTGAACGACAAACAAATTGATGCCGTAATGCAGAAAATTCAACAGAATCTGGAGCGGGAACTGGGCGCGCAATTGAGATAGAAGCCCCACCCAACCTCCCCAAAGGGGAGGGGCGAGGTGGTGAAAGCATTGAAAATACAACAAATATATATCAATAAAAATAAACAAATATCCTGAAAATCAGGGGCACAAATTCTCCCCCTCAGGGGGAGCGAGAAGGGGCTAAAAATATGGGAAGAGCATTTGAATACAGAAAAGCGACCAAACTGAAACGCTGGGGCAACATGGCCCGCGTGTTCACAAAGTTAGGCAAACAGATCACTATTGCCGCACGAGACGGCGGCCCGGAACCGGACACCAATCCACGTTTGCGCGTGCTGATGCAGCAGGCAAAAAAGGAGAATATGCCCAAAGAAAACGTGGAACGCGCCATCAAGAAAGCGACCGATAAAGATGTATCGGATTACAAAGAAGTGGTGTATGAGGGTTACGGCCCGTTCGGGATTGCCATTGTAGTAGAAACTGCCACCGACAACAACACGCGCACTGTTGCCAACGTACGCAGTTATTTCAACAAGCACGGCGGATCGTTAGGCACATCGGGAAGCCTGGAATTTCTCTTCGACCACAAATGCGTGTTTAAAATCGCGCAGAAAGACGGCGTTTCGCTCGAAGCTCTGGAGTTGGAACTCATTGATTACGGTGTGGATGAAGTAGAGATTGATGAAGACGACATCCTTTTGTACGGCGATTTTAAATCGTATTCCGATATTCAGTCGTATCTCGAAGAGAACGGATTTGAGATCCATTCCGCCGAGTTTGAGCGCATTCCGCACGATACTAAAAAGCTCAACGAAGAACAACGCTCACAGATTGAGAAACTTCTGGAAAAATTTGAAGAAGACGAAGATGTGCAAAACGTTTTTCATAATATGGACGAAAGCGATTCGGAAGAATAAATTGTTTCAGGGAAACAACGCAAGAGGGACAAAAGATCAGTTTTGTCCCTCTTCTTATTTTATCGTCAGGTTATTATCGAGCATTCGCTCATTGAACTGCTGAAGAACCGATTTCAACAGATTCTCCATTTTTTGCTGTTTTTCAGGGAATGCACCTGCTTTGTTTTCTTTCATCATCGGGTCTTTTCCGAGATCGTAAAAACCCACCGCTTTATCATCGGCGAATTGCAGCATAAAATCACCTCCAAACAACTGGTAGGCGCCATTCAGGTAATTCATAGCAAAATGCGTAGGCGATTTATCGAACATATTATTGCCGAAAGCTACAAACGGCTGGTTGTTCCCCAGCAAAGAAAGCACGGTGGGAAGAATATCGGTTTGTTGCACAACAGTAGAATCGTCCAAAGCCGAAAAACCGGAACCCGGTGCATAATAGATCACAGGAATCGCAAAAGCGCCGGCACTGTTCTTGTATTCGGGCAATGTTCCGTTTACCGCGTGATCGGCTGTAATTACAAACAACGTATTGTTAAACCAGGGCGCTTTGGATACTTTTTCGAAAAACAGCCGCAACGCGTTGTCGGAATACCCCACGCATTCCTGAATGGGAATACCGCCTTTCGGGAATGTATGTTGCGCCGTTTTGGGCAGCACATACGGATCGTGTGAGGTGATGGTGAACACCGATGCCAGAAACGGCTGCGGCAAATCGTTGAGTGTTGTTGCCATGAACTGCAGGAACGGTTCATCCCAAATGCCCCAATGTCCGTCAAAATCCTTCGCATTCCCGTATTCGGTCATACCGAAATAAGCATCGAACCCGGCTTGGTTTACGAAAGCATCAAAACCCATGGAACCGTTGGGAGCGCCATGAAAAAAAGCACTGTAATACCCGTCGTTTTTGAGCAACGAGGCCAGCGAATTGACGTTATTCCCTGAATATTCGGTCAGAATAAACGGTATTTCCAGCGCCGGAATGCCGGTCATAATACTCGGGATCGCATCAATGGATTTGCGTCCGTTAGCATACGCTTTCCCGAAAACGTAACTTTCGGGTATCAGTGAATCAATGAACGGCGTGTAACCTTTGTATCCGGGGATATCTTTGTTGAGCGCTCCCACCCACTCGCGGGCAAAACTTTCCCAAATAATAACCACCACGTTTCGTCCTTTAAACCGCGCAAAGCCTGCGGTTGAATCCGGTTTTACCTGTTGCACAGGCGAAAAAACAGACAAGGCTTCTTCTTGCGGAAAATAGTGTTTCCGCTCCACGGTTTTATGCCCCGTGGTTTGCATGAGCGCGAAAGGCGTGTTTAAGACGATTGCCCGGTGTTCAGGCTTGGAAATATAGGCCGATGCATTGCTTAACGTTATCGGGCGCGTGCTGTGTTTAAATCCGCCACGCATGGCTCCCACGGTAAGATAAGCCGAAAGAAGCATAACGCCTGTTCCTAATGGATAATAGATATACCACGGAACGAATTTTTCCGGTTTTTTCACGCGAATTCTCCGGTATAAGAATACCATAGAAACAATTAAAGCTATCGTTATCAACGTAATGTACCAATAATCCCATAAAAAGTGCAAAAAACCGGCCGGATTTTCGTTTCCGAATTCGCGGAAAACCGACATCGTAGTGCGCCGGAGCGTAAACCGGTAATAACCCGCATCGGCCATGTTGGCAATGATCCCTATTGCGTTGAAAGCGTAAAAAATATATTCGATAATCTTCTGATAAACAAGGTTATATCGAAATTTAAAAGGAATAACGTGCAACAAAATAACCAGAGCGTTGATGTAGAAGATGGCGCTGGCATCAAACCGCAAACCGCCTTTCATCATCGTCCAAAACTGGTGGAAAGGGATTGCGCCGAACATCTCATAGTTCAGCAAATAGAACAACACGCGCATCAGGCTGTAGAGGAAAAATACCAGCAACAGCCGCAAGATGAGCGCCATATAAATGTTACCGATAAGGGGATTGCGGATTTTATTTTTGGATGAAAACATTCTTTACGTAAAAAAACTATTCCGAATCAGACTTGCTTCGGAATAATGATTTCAATAGCATTTTTGCGTTGAAAAATTGGGCTTACGAACTCTTAACCCACTGTGTTTAAGAGCAGAATAATAGCAAAATCTTTTTCAAAAATCGTAGCGCATAGCGGAATCGAACCGCTATTGCCTGCGTGAGAAGCAGGATTCCTGACCGTTAGAAGAATGCGCCCTGAAATTGTTCCGCAAATATATAACAAAAAACTGTTCGTTATTCAACTTGCCGTCAAAACTTGTTCTTGAGAGTATAATATTCGTCCAATGCCTCCTTCGCAGCGACAAAAGAACTTTTTCGTGCCGATAACACCTCGTTTTCCAGGCGTGGCATGAGCTTTTCGATTGCCGGATTCCGATAAAAATCGTTCTTCAGCCGTTCGTTAATGGTTTCGTACATCCAATATTTGGATTGTTCGTTCCGTTTTTTTTCGAAAAACCCGTTTTGTTTCACAAAATCAATATAGCGGTGCACCATATCCCAAACACCGCCAATATTCAGCTTATAATAACCGGAATAGGTGAGCACTTCGGGAGTCCATCCCGAATCGGGAAGCGGATACAGATGCAAAGCATTTTTCAGTTGCCGTTTCGCCATTTTCGCTTTTTCGATGTTATCGCCATCGGCTTTGTTGATGACAATGCCGTCGGCCATTTCCATGATCCCGCGCTTGATTCCCTGCAATTCGTCACCCGTTCCGGCAAGTTGTATCAGCAAAAAGAAATCAACCATAGAGTGCACCGCCGTTTCCGACTGCCCTACCCCGACGGTTTCCACAAAAACATAATTAAAACCGGCTGCTTCGCACAGGATGATGGTTTCGCGCGTTTTGCGCGCCACGCCGCCCAGCGAGCCGGCCGAAGGCGAAGGACGGATAAACGCGTTTTGCTCCATCGAAAGCTTTTCCATGCGGGTTTTATCGCCCAAAATACTTCCTTTGGATCGCTCGCTCGAAGGATCAATCGCCAGCACGGCCAATTTATGCCCCAGCTCCAATAAATACATGCCGAAGGCATCAATCGAGGTGCTCTTTCCGGCGCCCGGCACGCCCGTTATCCCCACACGAATGGCATTTCCACTGTGCGGAAGGCATTTTTCGATAATGGCCTGCGCCATATCCTGATGTTCGGGTTTGGCGCTTTCGACCAATGTTACAGCCTGACTTAAAAGTGGTATATTTCCGTCCAAAATGCCGTCCACATATTCATTCACGGAATAGGAACGGCGTTTGGCTCTATTTTTCAGGTATGGATTCACGCTTGGAGGCTGTGCAATCCCCTTGTTTACTTTAAGTCCTTGATATAGCGGATCATCTTCGGGATGGGTCATAACGCATTTTTTTAAACTAAAAAACCGAACAGAGTCTTTGTGCAAAGATACTCTATTCGGCTTGTATTTCAAACCCGAAACGGATAAATATTACTTCTGGTCGGGGATCACGTTTCCTTTAATCGTGAGTACATACACCGTATCGGGGACATTCGTGTAAACCGTCAGGTGTTTGTTGAAATTGCCCGGTCGGCCGGTAGTGGAATAACGAGCGGTTACGTTGCCTTTTTTGCCCGGCAAGATCGGTTCGCGGGAATAGCTCGGCGTTGTACATCCGCACGAGGCCGAAACACGCTGAATGATGAGAGGCGTTTTACCCGTGTTGGTAAACTCGAACTGGGTTGTTACCGCACCCAGCGATTCTTTGATTGAGCCAAAATTGTGTTCATTTTTTTTGAATTTGGCTTCTGGTTTCGCTTGTGCCAACGCAACTCCGCTCAGCACGACACTAAATATCAGTAATAATCCTAATTTTTTCATTGGTGTATATTGTTTTTAATTATAAACTTCCTCATCAAATAATTCCGACACAAAAATAACTATTTCGTTTAAAAATTGTTCCGCATTTAACGTTATTTTCACGATTTGAGTAAATTTTACTCTTTCACTTCCACCCGGATTCCCGCCGTATGTGATTTAAAATCAGGTGCATACATGCACTGAATGGTAGTGATCCCGTTGGAATAATCGCCCGTTCGGGTGACGAAAACGCCGTACTCAAAAACGTACGTTCCGCGCGGAAGTGTGTCGAAATAGAAATTGGTGGACGCATCTTTCGATGTCTGATAATAGATGGTTCCACCCTGCCATTTCACGCCCGAAAGTTGTTCTACAGGTTCAAAAGCGGCAGCACGCATATCTTTCAGATGCACGAATTCCATATCGCGATCGGTGCGCACAGTCAAGCGGACGATGACTTTATCGCCCACTTTCAGCGGATTATTTTCGGTAATCGGGATAAGTTTTTTGCCCGATGCATCGGTTTTTTCTACAAAAAGCAATTTTTCTACATCGAGCGATGCGTCGGTTTTCGTGATTTTATCCAAATCTTCGTAATACTGCCAGTAGAGCGCACCCCATGACGGAGCATTGCCTTTGTTTTCGATTTTTACTTGTCCCATTTGCGGCGTAATCTCCGATTTATGCACGTTTCTTTGAAATATCCTGTACCCAATTCTTGCTTAGCTGGTTCAATCACTTT
>JAQVEB010000172.1 GCA_028698105.1 Petrimonas sp.
AAAGAACAAAGAACAAAGACTTTAACTCTTTTCCGCCCTTGCTGAATCTCTTCCCGATCTCTCTCTCCTGCGGATACTCTCTCCAAAGGGAGAGAAGTAAGTAAGACATTGGTTTGAGAAACTCTGGCGAACCTTGATTAACTGCTGCCCGTGCTCCTCTCTCTTGTGGAGAGAGGCTGGGAGAGAGGTCAAGGGGAGAGTTATGGGCTATGAAACTTGTAACTTGTTAGTCGCGCGTATGACCTTTCCCATACACGAACCACTTGTTGGTAACCAGTTCCTGTGCACCGAGCGGGCCGCGAAAATGCAGTTTTTGGGTGCTAATGGCAATTTCGGCTCCCACGCCGAATTGTCCGCCATCGGTAAATCGCGTGGATGCATTGCAATAAACCGCCGCACAATCAACCTTTTGCATAAATGTATCGGCACGCGCCGCGTTATGGGTTACGATGGTCGCCGAATGGCCTCCGGAGTATCTATTGATCACGTTTATGGCTTCCGGCATATCCTTCACAAGTGAAATATGTATTTTGGGTGCGAGAAATTCTTCAAAAAGCACCGTTTCATCGGTGTTTTTTTTGATTTCACCGGATAAATCGCCGACTTTTTCGTCACCGGTGATTTCGATATTTTCCAACTTCAATTTCTGCACCAATTGATTTATTTTCTGCTTAATATCGGGTAGGTTTTCATCAATTAATACTTTATCCAGTGCGTTGCACACGCTGATGCGTTTTTTACCGTTGAGGACGATCCGAATGGCCATGTCGAAATCGCAATCGGCATCCACATACAGAAAATTGTTGCCGCGTCCGCTCACGATCACCGGAACGGTTGCATTTTTCTGGACAAACGTGATTAATTTTTCCCCGCCCCGCGGAATGATCAAATCCACGCGATGCGTATTTTCTTCGATGAGTTTTTGCGTTTCCGCGTGACTGAGGTTGAGGTATTTAACGTACGTTTCGGCAACGCCGTTATCCGACAACGCCTGTTGCCACAGTCCGGTGAGGCAGGTGTTTGTGTTGTACGACTCTTTTCCGCCTTTCAACAAAATGCGGTTTCCGGCTTTGAAAGCTGTTGCAGCAGCTTCGATGGTTACGTCGGGGCGCGATTCGTAAATGATCAGGATTTTTCCGAAAGGAACGGTTCGGTTTTCTATTTTCAGGCCGTCTTCACGCGTGTGCGCGTACAGGATTTTCCCTTCGGGATCGGGTTGCGAAGCAACTTCATGCAGTGAACGGATCATCCCCTCAATTTTCTTTTCGTCCACTTTCAGCCGGTCTTTCATCGAAGCATCCATGTCGGGAAAAGCATCCATATCCCGTTTGTTTTGACGGAGGATTTCGGATTTATTTTCTTCAAGCAGGCTCGCCAAATGAAGTAAAACGCTATTTTTTTCTGAAAGAAGCATGTTTGTGTGAAATTGAAATAATTTAGGCCACAAAGGTAGCATTTTATTCCAAAATACGTAAATATTTGCACAAAATATGATTGGCGACCCGTGTCCGGTGCGGTTATAGTCCATCCGTACCGATCTAAACGAATAAGGCGCATTATTTACTGAACCCTGAACCGGAAATTAAAGCGGGATACATCGGCGCATCGTAGCGTAGGGATAGCCTGCCGGTGCCGAAGAATTCATTTTTTTGAAACAGCTTACGTTGAGCCTTTTATATTTTTCTGAATTTTATTTTGTTATCCGGCTCCCCACTACATTGAACATTCCCATTATGGAACCGGTAACGTTGTTTTCATCCTTCTTGTGCAAGGTCATGTTCACATCGTATTGATCGCTTTTGAAGTTCAATATAACTTCTTCCGGTTTTTCCGTAACGCTGTAAAATGTAGTAACTTCCGTTGATCCTTCTCCAGTGAGAGTACCGGTAAGCTTGCCATCTTTTCTTTCCAGCGAAACGATCATCGGCTTGTCTCCTCCCGGAAGTCCCGATGGAATGATTTTCCATTTTCCCACAAAGAAAGTGCCCGAATTGGGGGTTTCTTCTTTCACGACGGTTGCGGTTTTCTCTTCGGTATTTGCCGCTTCTTTTTTGGTTTTTTCGCCGGTGTTGCACGACGTCAATAAACCGATAACAACAGTTACAATAATAAAACTTAATTTTTTCATACTTTCTACTATTTTAAATTGTTTTGCAAAATTCAATTCCACCAATACGTCAGTTTCAGCACCAGCGCCCGGTTGCGCACTTCGTGCGTATCGGCAAAATAGTTATCGGTATAAACGATAAACAGGTCTGATACGGGTTTGTAGCGCCATTGGAAACGGACGTTCAGGTTGGTGTTGTTCAACTGGTCGTTGTACTGCACGAACGTAGTTAAATATACCTTGGGCGAAAACGTTACATCCAGTTTGGGGCCGATCAGCCAGAAATTTTTATGCCCGAATGGCTGCGGCAGGCGCATGTTGGTGTACGTTGTATTCATGGTGAAATTTACGTATGGCTGAAACCGGTACACTATTTTGGCATCCAGCATATCGTAGTCGCCGTTGAAGAATCCGCCTTTGGTGTAGGTTACCGTTCCGTTCAGCGGTTTGCGGTTGTTGGACGTGAACGTGGCGTAAAAGTTGGTGTAATAGTAATCGCTTCCTGCGGGTAGGTATATGTTGCTCACGTGTGTGGGATCGAAATTCTGCATCAGTTTGATGTAATAATTTTTGATACCCGCCGCAACGGAGGAACGGTCTCTGAATTCCAGCTTGTAGCCAAGGTCGAGCGCATGATCCAGCTTATCGAAATCGTGTGTGTAATAATCATCGTACTTCATGTAAGGGCCGTGAATGACTACCCGTTTGTTCGGTACAAAGAAATAACTAATTTCCGGATGAAAAGAGATAAAATCGCGACGACGAACAAACCCCGTTTCCGCCAGGTAATTGGCGCCCACAGACGTCTCCCTCAATTCGATCCGTAGCTTGCCGTTGCTGTACACTCCCGATATTCCCTGCGCATATTGCTTGTCGGGATTGCCGGGTTGGAACGACCGGTGATAAAATACTTTCCCCGTCCAGATATTGTCTCGCGAAGCGAGATTGGCATCGAAAGCGGCCACACGGTTGTACAACCTTTGCGCTCCCGCGCCGAAAGTCTCTTTGTTTACCATCATAAAACCCAGGTTGGAACGCGACAATATCTTTTTCTGAACGGACAGCACGGTAAAATTGCGCACGGCATAAGCGTCCGTCTTTTCCGTGGTCATGTTCATAAACCCGATGCGCCAATCCCGGCCTATTTTTCCGCTCACGCGGGCGCCTCCGAGCACGGGCGCGTCCAAACCGATCCTTCGCGAGAAGAAAGGCGTGGTATTTACTTCTCCGTAATTGGCAAAAAGATCGCTGTTTTCGAGAAAAAACTGACGTTTTTCGGGATAGAACAGTTCGAAGCGGTCAATGTTCATCACCTGCTGATCCACTTCCACCTGCGCAAAATCGGGATTGTAGGTCAAATCCAGGTTCATGGACGTTCCCAGCCCGATCTTGGCATCCATGCCGAAATCTTTCCGGTATCCGGCATCCTCGCCTAACTCGTAATTCTGATGATACCCGCCGTAAATGTAGGGAATGAGCGAAAAATTGGTTCTCGGTTTGGGCAACGGCTCATCGAATTTCAGCACGCCTGTGTATGCGAGCGAAGCATGTGGAAACTGCCGGGGAACGGGCGCCCAGGCCGATTTTTCGTTCGATTTCAGGTCGAGACGGCCGAAGTTGGCATACCAAATCTGGCTGTTGGATGGATAGCGGAGCGATTTGAACGGGATGCGCATTTCCGTGATCCATTTATCGGGATAGTCCTTTACCTTTAGTTCCACTTTGCTGTCCCAGTTCAGGTTCATGGCCGAACCGTCGGACACCAGCCCGTCCCAGATGGCTCCCGATGCCGAATTTCCGAAGGAAAATCCGTTGGTTTGGTCGCGAAAGGTATCGAAAACGGTGAGCAGGTTATCGTTGTTGTTGAATGCAAAATCCCTGCGGAACGATTCGGCGATCCGTTTGCCGGGAATGGTATCGTGAAAAACCACGGCCATGTACAGCGCTTTGTCGTCGTACGTGAGCATCACTTCCGATTTTTGCTTTGCAAAACCGGTATCCACCGGTTGAACCAGCCGAAGGTTCTCTGCTTTATTGGCCGACTGCCAGTCGGGTTCGTCCAGCACACCGTCGAGGGTAATGGTTCCCTTCATCTTTTTGACCACATACACAAAGTCTTTGTTCCGGATGTTTATGGAAACCGAGTCGGTTGAAACTTCCTGAGAGAATGTTTGTGTAATGAACAAAATCGTTAAAACAAAGGGTATCCAAGTTCTAATCATGTTGTTGTTATGTTATGTGATTATCGGATCGTACTTAATACGCGCTAAAAGCGCTTCAGTACGCAGTGTAGGGCAACGCCCTGCGTTTAGTTATGCATCCCGAACCGAGCGCTGAAAGCGCGAAAGTAATCTTACGCCATTGCAGGGTTTGGTTTGCCCTTAAACAGGTGCCCTGTCCTTTGTTCTTTTTGCCACTTTGTGGCGTTATCCGATCATCAATTATTTTAGTTCCACCAATACGTCAGTTTCAGCACCAGCGCGCGATTACGCACTTCGCGTGCATCGGCGAAATAGTTATCGGTATAAACGATAAACAGGTCTGAAACGGGTTTGTAGCGCCACTGAAAACGAATGTTCAGGTTGGTGTTGTTCAGTTGCTCGTTGTATTGCACAAACGTGGTCAGGTAAACCTTCGGAGAAAACGTTATATCCAGTTTCGGGCCTACGAGCCAGAACTGTTGATGCGAAAAGGGCTGCGGAAGCCGCAAATTCGTATATACCACGTTCATGGCCAGATTCAAGTACGGTTGGTAGCGGTACACCAGATTGGCATCCACAAAATCCACCTTTCCGTTAAAGAAACTCCCTTTCGCGTACAGAATTTTTCCGTTCAACGGGTTGCGCGGACTCGCCTCGAACTGCGAATACCACTGCCGGTACCTGTAATCGCTTCCGGCAGGCAGAAAAACATCGCTCACGTGCGTGGGATCGAAATCGTTCATCAGCTTCACGTAATAATCTTTTACGCCGGTAGAAACCGTGGCCCGGTTGTTAAATTCCACTTTGTAACCTACATCCAGCGTGTGATCCAGTTTTTGAAAATCGGGAGTATAATAATCATCGAACTCCAGATACGGGCCGTGTTGCACGACTCTTTTATTGGGAACGAAGAAATAATTGATCTCAGGGCGGAACGAAATGTAATCCCTGCGCCTCACATATCCGGTTTCGGCAAGGAAATTTTTCCCCACCGCCGTTTCGCGAAATTCCAGTCGGATGTTTCGTTTACTGTAAACCACCGCTGCTCCCTGAGCAAACTGTTTATCGGCATTACCGGGTTGAAAAGAGCGGTGATAGTAGAATTTTCCGGTCCATACGTTATCAATGCTCGCCATATTGTAATCCAACGCCGCTACCCTGTTGAACTGCGTATCGCCTGCATACTCTTTGTTTACGAACATAAAACCGATACTGGAACGGGAAAATATTCTTTGTTGCAACGAAAGCACCGTGTAATTGCGAAGCGGCAACGCGTCTGTTTTTTCGGTGGTCATGTTCATGAGCCCGATCCGGAAATTGTTGCCTATTTTCCCCGTTAATCGCGCGCCGCCCAATACGGGAGCGTCCAGCCCAATGCGGCGGGAAAAGAAGGGTGTTACATTCATTTCCCCGTAATCGGAAAACAAGTCGCGGTTTTCGAGAAAAAACTGACGTTTTTCGGGGAAAAACAACTCGAAACGGTCTATGTTCATTTGCTGCTGATCCACTTCTACCTGTGCGAAATCGGGATTGTAGGTTAAATCGAGGTTCACGGCAGTGGTAAGGCCTATCTTGGCATCCATCCCGAAACTCCGGCGATAACCCGCCTTTTCCCCGGCTTCGAAATTCCGGTGATAGCCTCCCAGAACATACGGGATAAGGGAGAAGTTCATGCGCGGTTTCGGTAGCGGTTCATCAAAGATCAACACGCCGGTGTAGGCAGTGGATGAATGCGGAAACTGGCGCGGGACGGGCGCCCAAGCCGACTTTTCGTTCACCTTCAGATCGAGGCGGCCGAAATTGATGTACCACACCCGGCTGTTTTCGGGATAACGGATGGATTTAAACGGAATTCTTATTTCCGAAACCCATCTGTCGGGATAATTTTTTACAACCACTTCCATCTTGCTGTCCCAGTCGTAATTCGAGTTTTCACCCGACCGCATCCCGTCGGTGAGAGCGCCTGAAACGGAATTTCCCATCAAATAGCCGTTCATCTGATCGCGAAACGTGTCTATGATGGACAGAAAATTGTCGTTGTTATTGAACGCGTAATCCCTGCGAAACGATTCTGCTACCCGTTTCCCGGGGACAGTATCCTCAAACGTAACTCCGATATACAACGCCTTGTCGTCGTAGGTAACCATCGCTTCCGAGTGTTGGCTGGCAAAACCGCTGTCAATGGGAGTCACCAGCCTGAAGTTGGTGGCTTTCTCGGCTTCCAGCCAATCGGGTTCATCCAGAATTCCGTCGAGCTTTATTTCCGTGCCTTTCATTTTCCTGGCATGATACACGAAATTCTTATTGTGGATATTGATCCCGACCGTGTCCGGCAGTACCGGTGAATTTTGCCCGACGACAGTTCCCACGCAAAGTGCTAATGATAAAAAGACAACAAAACGCCGTTTCATTTTTACAATGAAAATTAGTGGTTAATAATTGAAAGTTCAGAACGTTATTCTATTCCGCCTGAGTTGCTCACAAAGCCGATCCGGCGGCTGTCC
>JAQVEB010000173.1 GCA_028698105.1 Petrimonas sp.
GGATTTTATCCGGTTACGCCTGGTAGTCCGACGTATAATATCGGTAGCCCTTTTTTCGAAAAAACAACCCTAAAACTTGCTAACGGTAAAGAATTTATCATCCTTGCCAAAAATTACAGCCGGCAAAATAAATACATTCAATCCGCGAAGTTGAACGGCAAAACATGGAATAAACCGTGGTTCAGCCACGATGATATAAAAAACGGTGGTACGCTGGAGCTTACCATGGGCGACAAAGCCAACAAGTTGTGGGGAAGCGCGCCGCAAGATGCTCCGCCTTCGGAAGGTGCTTTAACGAAATAAAACATCCATAATATGCACAAACTCAAACACATTTTTCTTCCACTATTTATTTTATTTACGATAACCATGTCCGCACAACAGAAATTGATTGACTACGTCAACCCGATGGTCGGCACCAAAAGCATGGGTCACACTTTTCCCGGCGCTTGCGCGCCGTTTGGTTTGGTGCAGTTGAGTCCCGATACGGAAGAAATTCCGCATAACATTGACGGTGTTTATCAACCCGATGCGTACAAATACTGCGCCGGTTATCAGTATGATGATAAAACCATTGTTGGTTCCAGCCATACACATTTCAATGGAACAGGGCATTCCGACCTGGGCGATATCCTCATTATGCCCACAACGGGCGACGTGAAATTGGATATGGGAACCGCCGATAACCCGGAAAGCGGTTTCCGTTCGCGATTTAGCCATGAAAATGAAACGGCACAGGCAGGATATTATTCTGTTTTATTGCAAGATTACGATATTCTTGCCGAAATGACGGCGAGCGAGCGGGTGGGGGTGCATCGCTACACGTTTCCGAAAGGAACCGAAACCGGACATATCATTCTCGATCTGGATTACGGCATTTACAATTACGATGGCAAGGTGCTGATGGCAAACCTCAGGGTAGAAGATGAATACACGCTCACCGGATACCGAATTACGCGCGGTTGGTCGCGCATGAATTACACGCATTTCGCGGTAAAATTCTCGAAACCCATCAAAAATTACGGTTGCCAAAACAAAGAAAAAGTGCTGTACAACGGTTTTTGGCGCAAGTTCGACATGACAAAAAATTTCCCCGAAATGTTCGGCAAACACCTCACCGCCTATTTCGACTTTGATTTCTCCGACGGAAAACCATTGGAAGTTCAGGTCGCACTTTCGCCGGTAGACTGCCTCGGCGCTATGAAGAACCTGGAAGCCGAAACAGCCGGAAAATCGTTTGATGCGGTTAAAAAAGAAACGCAGCAGAAATGGGAAAAAGAGCTTTCCTGCATTCGGTTTGATGCGGATCGTGATACGAAAAGTGTTTTTTACACCGCGTTATATCACACCATGATCAACCCTTCTGTGTATCAGGATGTGGACGGGCGTTACCGGGGCATTGACCACAACATTCATCAAGCCGCGGAAGGACAAACAAATTATACCGTGTTTTCGGTGTGGGACACGTTTCGTGCCGAGCATCCGTTAATGAATGTGATAAAACCTGCGCGAAGTACGCAATTCGTAAATTCCATGCTCAACCATTAACGATCTTAAACTCCGTGCATCGTATGGTGTAACCGGCCGATCCGGATTTGGAAGATACGCGTCATTGGCACGCTATACGGGATACGGAAGATATTTGAACGACGATGGCCAATGGATTCAGGTTTACGGGCCCGCTAATAATCCTAATCTTAATTTGCGCTGGGAGAAACAAATATCGTATAACTTTGGCGTTGATTACACGTTGTTTAACCGTACCTTAACAGGTAGTTTAGATTATTTTATTCGCCAAGGTCGAGATGTAATTGCAAATTACGATGCGCCTGTTCCTCCCAACATTCAGGATCAAATTTTTACAAATGTAGCTTCAACAAGCACCAAGGGTGTCGAATTGAATTTGGAATGGTCACCTGTTAGAACTGAGGATTTCGACTATAGTACCAATTTGGTGGCTTCTTATTCTAAATCTGTTGTAGATAAATTTTCAAACGAAGTTTATTCAAAAGGTTATATTGATCGTTCATATTTACCATCTCCCGGAAATCCAGGTCCTGCACAACGTCTTGAAGACGGTATAGAGATCGGAAGTTTCAGAGGGTATAAATATGCAGGATTAGATGATAAAGGCTACATTATGATTTGGGATAAAGGGGTTGTTGGAGGAACAAAGAAGGTTGCCGAAGAAGGAAACGATGAAGACCGTGTTTATTTGGGACATGGTATGCCGCGTGTAGAATTATCATGGGGAAACAACTTACGCTATAAAAATTTCGATTTATCCTTGTTCTTTAAAGGCAAATTCAATTATCAAATTCTGAACCTTTATCAAATGTATTACGGACTTCAGAATCAGCCGTCTATAAATTTATTACAAGATGCTTTTACACGCAATGAACAAGTTAAAGGACCTAAGCACATAACCGACTATTTCCTCGAAAATGGAAATTACTTAAAATTGGATAATGTAACATTGGGATATACACCAAAACTCAAAAGTAAATATGTAAACCGTATGCGTGTGTATGTTACCGCTCGAAATCTGTTCACCATAACAAAGTACAGCGGTTTAGATCCGGCTAATACACAAATAGCCGGTTTGGATCCCGGTATTGGAAGTTTAGATTTATATCCTACTACAACAAACATATCGTTTGGCGTACAAATTACCTACTAACTATTAAAAGATAACATAATGAAAAAAATTTATAAACTATTAGCTTTATTGAGTCTGATAGTATCGGTTAATTCTTGTACGGACTTAACAGAGATTCCTTATGATACTATAACAGCAGACAATTATTACCAAGACAAAGATGCAATAATTGCAGCATTGGTACGTCCATTCGAGCATGGGCACTGGTGTGGATGGGATGGAGATCGTTGGTTGTTACAGGAATTGACTGCCGATAATTTCGCGTGGCCACAAAAAGGACGTCACGGATACGATGGTGGTCAATGGATCAGGTTACATGGTCATGCCTGGACCGTTGAGGAAGGTGTTGTTAACGGTGGTTGGGTCGGGCCATATCAGGGAATCGTTCAATGTAATACGTTTATTGCCGATTTTGAGAAACTCGATTATCCTTCGTTCGGATTGACCGATGCTGATAAGGCTGATCATATTGGACAATTACGTACGTTACGCGCTTGGTATTATTTATTTCTGATAGATTTCTTTAGAAATGTTCCGATATCAACGGATAATACTACAATCGTAGGTCAATCAACACCTCAAGAAGTATTCGCTTTTATTGAAAAAGAATTAAAGGAAAGTTTACCGGGATTACCCAAGGTTGCCAAGGACGGTAGACTTAATCAGTCTGCTGCTGCATCTTTATTAGCTCGTTTATATTTGAATTCAGAAGTGTGGACGGGACAGAATAGATATGCTGACGCCAAGAAAACTGCACAAGACGTTATTAATGGAGTTTACGGTACTTTTTCTTTGGATCCGGACTATAGAGGACCTTTCGCTGATGGATTAACTGACAGACGTTCTCCCGAAAATATATGGGTATTCCCTCACAAACGAAATATCTATGAATTCGGATGGATGTATAATGCAATGATGCATTATCAGGCAAGATATTCTTTAGGAAACACTTGGGGTGGATGGAATGGTATTGTATTAACCCCATCCAGAGATTTAGAAGGAAATTTATATCCTTATAAACTTGGAAAACCTTATGAAAAGTTCAGCAATGACGATTTTCGAAAACAGCCATTTAGGACAACAGCAACTGGCTATGAAGGATTTTTCCTTATCGGTCAACAGTATGCCTATGATGCAGCAACAGGTTATGGTTTTACAGATGAAAAAATATTGGGCACAGAAGAATGGAATGGAAAGCCTTTAAGTTATGTTGATCAAGTAGGACGAATCTCTGAAGGAGCTACTGGTATCGCAAAAGGATCTCATGTTGCAACTGGAGAAGAGAATTCGGGAGTTCGACTGCTCAAATTCCCCTGGTTGCCGGAAAGTAAAGGATTATTTCAAAACAACTGGGTTGCGGAAATTCGTTTGACAGAAATGTATTATATCGTTGCTGAATGCATGTTCCGTGAAGGAGATGTAACGGGAGCCGCACAAATGTTTGATGCCGTTCGTAAACGTAATTTCCCTGCTGGCAAATGGGCTGCCAACAGCTATGTCCAGAATGTATCTAAACTCACGGAAGATGAGGTAGTGGATGAGTTGGGTCGTGAATTTCTCGGGGAACGTCATCGCCGCACGGATTTAGTTCGTTGGAAACGTTTTGGTAATGAATGGTGGGACAAGCCTGCTGATTCAAAAGATAATACCGTATTCCCAATTCCTTCGAGAGCTTTGAATTCGAATAAATTATTGGAGCAAACTACTCCGGGATTTTGATTTTTGAATAATAGCAGTAAAAAAACCGAAAGAAATTTCGGTTTTTTTACTTTTAGATAACTATCATCACATTATTTCAATTAAAATTTAATTTTTGATAGTTTTATTAAAATTCTAACTTAAAATTTCACTTTCAAAATAATTTGTGTTATTTTTACGTCCAATATTGGTTTTATTGTTCCCGTACGGGTTTTACAAGTAACCGACCGCACTTGAATGCCCGAAAGAAAAGGTAACTTATTTGGGGAAAAATGTCATACATTAAATGTAAAACAGAGATCGAGTTAAATTATATAGTCTTTAATCTTATTTAAAACAAAGTAGTTATGTCATCAAAAATTTCAAGAAGAAAATTCTTAGAAACGGGAGCTATTGCTGCTGCCGGTTTAACTGTGGTGCCATCATCGGTACTGGGTAAAAGTATGGGCTATACCGCGCCAAGCGATAAATTGAATATCGCGGGTGTAGGTGTTGGAGGAATGGGTTTTGCTAACCTCAAAAATTTGGAAAGCCAGAATATCGTTGGCCTTGCCGATGTGGATTGGGGATACTGTACCAAAAACGGCGTCTTCGACCATTTCCCCAAAGCCAAAAAGTACTACGACTATCGTAAAATGTACGATGAGTTAGGCAAATCAATTGATGCCGTGGTTGTTGCCACCGCCGATCATACACACGCGCTTGTTGCTGCCGATGCAATGACCATGGGCAAACACGTGTATGTGCAAAAACCGTTAACGCACAGCGTTTACGAATCGCGCTTGCTCACCAAGCTGGCAAAGAAATACAAAGTTGCTACGCAAATGGGTAATCAGGGTTCATCAGGCCCCGGTGTACGTCAGGTGTGCGACTGGATTTTCGATGGCCAGATCGGCGAAGTAACAAAGGTTGAAACCTTTACCGACAGACCAATATGGCCGCAAGGTTTAAATCGTCCGGCTCAGGTTGACCCCATACCCGAAACATTGAATTGGGATTTGTTTGTAGGCCCCGCTCCAATGCGTCCGTTCAACCACATTTACACGCCGTGGAACTGGCGCGGATGGTGGGATTTCGGTACAGGCGCGCTCGGCGATATGGCTTGCCACATCCTGCATCCGGTATTCAAAGGATTAAAACTCGGTTATCCTACAAAAGCACAAGGAACCTCTACGATGTTGTTAACGGATTCCGCTCCGGTAGCCCAGAAAGTAAAACTGGTGTTCCCCGCACGCGACAATCTGCCAAAAGTGGCCATGCCGGAAGTTGAAGTTACGTGGTACGACGGTGGTCTGCAACCATTCCGTCCCGAAGGTGTTCCCGCAGGCAAAAACCTGAATGATCAGGGTGGCGGCGTTATTTTCCACGGAACAAAAGATACGCTTGTTTGCGGTTGTTACGGTGTTAATCCTTGGTTGGTTTCGGGCAGAACCCCTAACTCGCCTAAAACGCAGCGCGAAGTTACCCTTTCGCACGAAATGGATTGGGTGCGCGCTTGTAAAGAACGTCCGGAAAATCGGGTAGAAACCGCTTCTCCATTCTCCGAAGCAGGCCCGTTTAACGAAATGGTGGTAATGGGCGTTCTTGCCGTAAGGTTGCAGAACCTGAATCAGGAATTGGATTGGGATGGCGAAAATATGAAATTTACGAATATCCCGGCCGATGCAACTGTTAAAACCATTATCGAAGACGGATTCAGAATTCATGACGGACATCCGACCTTCGATAAAAAATGGACAGATGCGATCAATGCGCGCCAATATGCCGAAGAATTAATTAAACACAACTATCGCGGTAGCTGGAAGTTGCCCGATATGCCCAACGTGTAATTTAAGCAAAAAAGGTTAGGAAAATGAGTTTCATTTTCCTACCTTTGTTTTACAAAAATAAAATTCGATTTTATATTTAAAAAGAAAAAGTTTATGAGAAAAGTATTTTATGGACTAACCTGTTGCATTTTAGCCGGAGCGCTCATCGCATGTACCGGAAATGCAAAAAAAACGAATGAAACAGTGGATAATGGTGTTGATTCTACAGCGAATGCCGCTCCGGAATATACGGTACTGGACAAACCGCAAATTGATCTGGCACAGTTTAAAACAGACAAAGACGGCTATATCGAGATTTTTGACGGAAAAACGTTTAATGGCTGGCGCGGTTACGGAAAAGATTCTGTTCCCGGTAAATGGACTATTGAAGACGGCGCAATTAAATTTAACGGAACGGGCGCAGGCGAAGCACAAAGTAACGACGGCGGAGACCTCATTTTCGCTCACAAGTTTAAAAACTATGAACTAACGTTGGATTGGAAAATCTCGAAAGGGGGCAACTCCGGTATTTTCTATCTTGCTCAGGAAGTTATGTCAACCGATAAAGAAGGAAAAGAACAATTGGAACCTAT
>JAQVEB010000174.1 GCA_028698105.1 Petrimonas sp.
CTCAAATTCAGTTGCAAAGGTACAAATAAGAATTAAATCGTTCAAAAAAACGGATTCTCCGCACAAAGAAAACGCGTGCTTTCCTGCCATTCCATGCGTTTTTTTGGAAAAATATAGATAAATATTGTGCAAAAATAGTCGAGAAAAGAGAATAGTTACTATCTTTACACATTAAATGCCGCATTTTGCTTATAAAAAATGGGGTATAATACATAAAACGATGCCGGCGACATTAAGATGATAAAACCGGGAAATTGTTTTTACCACACCGGAAATTGTGATTTTCGGTTTTTCGAGAGAAAGAAAAAAAACGATATAAATGACTTACAAATGGAATTACTTAACCCTATCACCCGACCAAAAAAATAAAAAAAATGAACTAACGCAAGAATTAAACATTGATCCCGTACTTTCAGAGTTATTGATACACAGAGGTATATCAACAAAAAAGGAAGCTCAGAAATTTCTACGACCCAGCTTGAGCGATTTGCACGACCCTTTTTTGCTGCCCGATATGGAAATAGCGATAAAACGCATTGAAAAAGCCATTGGAGACAAAGAGAGAATACTCATTTACGGAGATTACGATGTGGACGGCACAACCGCCGTTTCGTTGGTTTACAAGTTTTTGCGGAAGATCACCACGAACATTGATTATTACATTCCGGACAGGTACGATGAAGGGTACGGCATTTCAATTCAAGGAATTGATTATGCGGTTTCTACGGGAGTAAAGCTCATTATTTCTCTCGATTGCGGCATAAAAGCCGTGAAAAAAGTGGCATACGCCAAAGAAAAAGGCATTGATTTTATTATTTGTGACCACCACATGCCGGACGAACACCTGCCGGACGCAGTTGCTGTGGTTGATGCCAAACGAACAGATTCAATTTATCCTTACGAAGAATTATCGGGTTGCGGAGTGGGCTTCAAGTTGGTGCAGGCATTCTCCGAACGAAACGGTTTTGCCTTTTCGGAGCTGGAACCGTTGCTCGATTTGGTTGCCGTGAGCATCGCCTCCGATATTGTGCCCATAACCGGAGAAAACCGCGTGTTGATGCACTACGGCCTCAAACAATTGAATTCCAATCCCAGCTTCGGGTTGCGCGGCATCATAGAAATTTGCGGTTTGAACCGCAAAAAAATTACCGTAAACGATATTGTGTTTAAAATTGGGCCGCGCATCAACGCATCCGGAAGAATGATGAACGGAAAAGAGGCCGTGGACTTGCTTTTAGCCGGCGATATTGTTTCGGCGCGGACGAAAAGCAAAAACATTGATAAATACAACGAAGACCGGCGCGAACTGGATAAACGGATTACCGACGAGGCAATTGAATACATTGACAACGAAGTAAACATCGAAGAATACAAAAGCATTGTCATCTACAACGAAACCTGGCACAAAGGCATTATCGGGATCGTCGCTTCGCGGCTCACGGAGCGGTATTATCGTCCGGCTGTGGTGCTTACCAAATCAAACGGAATGATATCGGGCTCAGCCCGGTCGGTGCTCGGATTCGATGTTTACAAGGCGATAGAATCGTGCAAAGATATCCTCGAAAACTTCGGGGGGCACATGTATGCGGCTGGCCTGACGCTGAAAGAAACGAATTTCGACGAATTCAAATCCCGTTTCGATTCCATTTCTTTCGATGAGATCGAAACAAAAATGATGCAGCCCCAGATTATCATTGACGCCGAAATCCCGATGAGCAGGATAACGTCCAAATTCGTCAACGACCTGTCGCTTTTCAACCCGTTCGGGCCTGAAAACGAAAATCCTGTTTTTCTGACGAAAAATGTTACCGATCACGGAGGCAGCAAACTTGTGGGAAAGGATTTCCGGCACATCAAAATGGAAGTTACGGACGAAACGATAACAGCTCCTCTTCAGGGAATAGCCTTTGGGTTGGAGCGTTATTTTAACCATTTTAAATTGAAATTGCCCGTTGACATCTGTTACACTATTGAGGAAAACACACACGGCAGCAATACGTTTACACAATTGATGATAAAAGATATACGCGGAAAAGAATAAAACCCATTTTGCAACATGCAATCGGCATTGTTTCACGAGATACTGGAAAAATACTGGGGATACGGTTCTTTTCGGCCGTTGCAGGAAGAGATCATTCAATCTGTATGGGAAAGGAAAGACACCCTTGGCCTGATGCCCACCGGAGGAGGAAAATCGCTTACGTTCCAGGTTCCGGTGATGGCTATGGAAGGGCTGTGCCTGGTGGTTACGCCCCTTATCGCCCTGATGAAAGATCAGGTTGATAACCTGCGCGAACGGGGAATAAAAGCGGCGGCAGTTTATTCCGGTATGTCGCGCGAAGAGATCATTACCAACCTCGAAAACTGCATTTTCGGAGATTATAAGTTTCTCTACGTTTCGCCCGAGCGCCTTTCCACCGATATTTTTCAGGTGAAATTGCAAGCCATGAACGTGTGTTTGCTTGTGGTGGACGAGTCGCACTGCATTTCGCAATGGGGCTACGATTTTCGCCCCTCGTACCTGAAAATCGCCGAAATAAGGCAACTGCTTCCCGGCGTTCCCGTTCTCGCCCTTACTGCTACAGCCACAAAGGACGTTGTGGACGATATTCAGGATAAGCTTCACTTTAAAGAAAAAAACGTATTCCGGAAGAGTTTCGAGCGGGAAAACCTTTCGTACGTGGTGCGTTTTGCCGAAAATAAAGCCGGCGAACTTGTGCACATTCTAAAATCGGTAGCGGGAACCGCAATTGTGTATGTTCGCAGCCGGCAGGAGACTAAAGAAATAGCCAAATGGTTGCTGAAAGCCGGAATTCCGGCCGATTTTTTTCACGCAGGGCTTTCGCACGAAGAGAAGGTGTACAAACAAAACGCATGGAAAATGGACGAATGTCGCGTGATTGTCGCTACCAATGCCTTCGGCATGGGAATTGATAAACCAGACGTACGCCTGGTCATACATTACGATTTACCGAACTCGCCCGAAGAATATTATCAGGAGGCCGGACGCGCCGGGCGCGACGGCGAGCGGGCATACGCCATTATTTTGTATCAAAAAGCCGATGCGGCGAAATTGAAAAAACGGGTTTCGGACTCATTTCCCGATAGGGAATTTATCTTGCGTGTGTACGAAGCGCTGGGAAACTATTATCAGGTTGCTGCCGGATCGGGTTTCGGCAATGTGTACGATTTCGACCTCAGGGATTTTTGCGAGCGGTTTCGTTTTTCTTTTCTGCAAACGCACCATGCGCTCAAAATACTGGAACTGGCGGGTTACATTGAATATACCGAAGAAATTGATACGCGTTCGCGCGTGCATTTTCTGATTTTCAGAGACGAATTATACACACTGAACCTCGATAAGGCATACGATGAGCTGATTCACACGCTCCTGCGCAATTATACGGGTGTTTTTTCGGATGAAGTGTATATTGATGAATCGCTGCTGGCCATCCACACGCAAAAATCGCGACACGAAGTGTACGAAATGCTTTCGCAGTTGGCACGTTTGCGCTACATCCGGTATGTGCCACAAAAGAAAACGCCGTTTATCGTGTTCACACAGTCGCGTGAAGAAAATCAATTCGTCCGAATCCCCAAATCGGTTTACGAAGAGCGAAAACGGCGTTTTGAAACGCGCATCAAAGCCATGATAGCTTATGTTGAGAACGATCACGTTTGCCGAAGCCGCATGTTGATGATCTATTTCGACGAAAAGAATCCGCAGGATTGCGGCCATTGCGACGTTTGCCTCCGGAAAAACGCGACAGGGCTAAGTAACTTTGAGTTTCGGGAAATAAAATCGGCGTTGCTGAATCAGTTAGAAGGTGAGCCGTTGAGGATCAACGAACTGGTTGGGCGCATTGCTGCTTTCGAAAGCGAAAAAACCATAACCGTCATTCGGTTTCTGGTTGATGAAGGCGGCCTCTCGCTCAAAGATGATACCATATTCCTGAAACATCAATAAATTTTTATCTTTTTGCAAAAAAAATGAGGCTAAAACAAAGATTTTTGTACTTTTGTTTTAGTCAAACTACATTGATATTCATCGTATTGTATGCCGGAAAAGTTTCATCAATTTCAACGCGAATCGAATAAGGCGCTTCGGATAGGTACATTTTTGGTTCTCAGCATCATTGTCATCGGCACGTTCGGTTACATGATCATTGAGCACCTGAGCCTTATTGATGGGCTTTACATGACGGTTATCACCATCTCAACGGTGGGATACAAGGAAGTGGGAGAGCAACCTTTCGGCACGGTCGGAAAGGTTTTCACCATATTCTTGATACTGATTAGTTTGGGATCATTGGCTTATATCGGATCGGCGATTATCCGGTTTATCATGAATGGCGAGTTAAAACATTACCTAAAATTATATAAGGTGGATAAAAAAATACAACATCTCAAAGATCATGTGATTATTGTGGGATACGGAAGGAATGGCGAACAAGCTGCCATGGAACTGAGCGAGAATAACGTGGATTTCGTGATTATAGACAATCGCGAGAGTGTTATCGCGCGCATTGATGAAAATCCGGCGCTGCTTTATGTGAAGGGCGAAGCAATGCAGGAAGAAACGTTGGAAAAAGCAGGCATTCACAATGCAAAAGCCATTATCATTACCTCGCCCGACGATGCCGATAACGTTTACACCGTGCTTACCATACGAAATCTCAACAAAGATGCCATCATCATCAGCCGGGCATCCGAGTTGCGTTCCGTGAAAAAATTAAAGCTCGCCGGCGCAAATAATGTGATCATGCCCGAGATAATCGGCGGACAACAAATGGCTAAGCTGGTTCATCAACCCGATGTGGTGGAGTTTCTCGATTACGTGCTTTTGCAAAAAAGCAAAGACGTGCAATTGGTTGAACTTTCGTGCGAAGACCTCTCGCCCGCTTTCGAGGGAAAATCCATTGCAGCGTTAAATGTGCGCGAGAAATCGGGAGCCAACATTATCGGGATAAAATCGGCCAGTATGAAATATTTTTTCAATCCAGATCCGTCAACCATACTCACTAAAGATCACAAGCTGTTTGTGTTGGGAAACCCTGTCCAGATTAACAATCTCAAAGAGTGGATGGAGTCCGAAACCGTTGCGACCCGCAACAAATCGTGAAAAATAATTTGTGGGTGTTGCAAAAATACATTATCTTTGCAGGCACAAAAAATAACAAAAGCGGTCCCGTAGCTTAACTGAATAGAGCATCTGACTACGGATCAGAAGGTTACAGGTTTGAATCCTGTCGGGATCACCAGATTTTGAAGTAAAATAAAGAAAAGCCCTGATAATCAGTGATTATTGGGGCTTTCTCATTACGATAAAAACGCAAAAAACAGTCGTTTCAAGCATATTCTACGGGTATAAATCGTGGCTGTTTTTTGCCACGAAAAATAGCCACGATATAGAGATTAATTCATTGAATAGCATCGTTTTGCATAGTTTTATTTTGAGGTGGAATACGTAGTTTTGTCTCACTAAAAACAATGTAAAAATGGAAAGAAAAACCTTTAATGTTTTGTTCTTCATCAAAAAGAATCAGTTACTAAAAAATTGAGAAGCGCCCGTTAGAATGAGAGTAACGGTAAACAGGCAATCTGTTGATATTGCCGTAAAGCGTAGCTGTCCGCCGAACTTGTGGAACCAATCCAAAGAAAACACCCGCGGAAAAGACCGTATGGCAACGGAACTAAACCGCTATCTTGAAATTACCCGTTCGCGTATTCATCAGATTTACCGTGAACTGGAAACAGCCGGTGAAACCATCACTGCCGAAATAATCCGTAATCATTTTTACGGAATCGATGAGAGCCGTAAAATGCTGCTCGAAGTTTTTAAAGAACACAATGAACACATTCAAACGCTCATCGGTAAAGGTTATGTAAAGAAAACCGTACAACGTTATGAAGCGACAGAAAAGTACTTAAGTGAATTTATTAAAAGTGAATAGAATGTTTCCGATATTGCGCTGAACGACCTTGAATCCCATTTTATTTCCAAATTTGATGCTTTTGTAAAAACACAAAAAGGATGCAACCAAAATTCGGCAATCAATCGGTTGAAAAAATCTCAAAGAATTATTAATCTTTCCTTGGAAAACGACTGGATTGATAAGAATTCGTTTGCCTTTTATCATATAAAAATAGGGGTCTTTTGCCTGTATCCAGCAATGAAAAGATGAATTCTTATTTGAAGGAAATCGCTGATATCTGCAAAATCAACAAGAACCTGACGACGCACACCGCCCGACACAGCTATGCGACCTCGGTTTGCTTGGCCAATGGTGTAGGCTTGGAGAACGTCGCCAAAATGCTCGGGCACTCCGATATAAGGATGACTCAGCACTATGCACGGGTATTAGACAGTTCCATTTTGCGGGATATGAAAGCTGTGGAGGAAACGCTCAAGAATATCGGATAAGTACTCGCAGTGTCCGTCGATAATAACTTTTTCAAGTTATTTACCGCCCGACACATCAAACGGACTTCATACCCTCCGAAATAGTGATGGTCTCTTCTGGTGGAGTCCGTTTGTTGGATGATAACGTGCGCTGAGGCGACACGTTATCTACCGAAAAGTTGTACATTTTCACTTTTTTATCCGTCAAAAGCCGGATAGTAATTACTTTCCAACAATTTTTCGATGTCCGACGAGCGGTAAAGGATTTATGTTAAATTTAAAATTCAAAACAGTTTCTAAGTATGATCAATGT
>JAQVEB010000175.1 GCA_028698105.1 Petrimonas sp.
CCTTACGGATCTCGGTTCCGTAAATGGTGTTGTTTGTGGTAATATGGAAGTAATCGGCATCCGCCGGAATGACATAATCTTTCGGAATGTAATTGAATATGGTGTCTTTCGACGAGGCAACTTCAACAGCATCGCCAAACAGCTTGGCTTCTTTCAATGCTTTGCCGGCCCACGTACCGGTGTTGAGGTAAGCCGATTTTTTCTCCATCAGGTTGTAAGGAACCATGCAGAATTGCAAACTCGCGCCACCTCCCAGAAACAATACATGATAACCGTCCGGAATTTGCAAAAGCTCCTTGAATAACGCTTGCGCTTCATCAATCACAGCTTGAAATTCCTTTGAGCGGTGACTGATCTCCATGAGGGAAAGTCCCCCCTGGGTAAAACTTTGGATCGCTTTCGCCGTATTCTCAATCGTTTGTTGCGGCAAAATTGAAGGGCCTGCACTAAAATTATACGTTTTCATAAAATAACTTTTTTAATTAATGTTTTATAAGGTTACGTGGTTTAGAAAATACACCCGATTTTCCAACGGCAAAGCTACGAATTTATTTGTTAAGGGCTAAACGATAACGGAAAAATTTACGGAATAATTTCTTTATTCCGCTTCGGAAAGAGATTTGTGCAATCGAACGAATCGTAGTATCTTTGCGCAACCATAAGATAAACGTTGTAAATGAGCTCGCACTACCCCTCGTATTTACTTGAAAATGCCGTAAACGAATTTGCAAAACTTCCCGGTATTGGCCGAAAAACGGCTCTCCGGCTTGTTTTACATTTGCTCAGGCAAGATGATGTGAGCCTGGAGAATTTTGCCTCGGCGATAGCCACGTTAAAACACGATGTAAAGTATTGCTCGTGCTGCCATAACATATCCGACAGCGAAGTTTGCGCCATTTGTTCCGATAAATCGCGCGACGCTTCAACCGTGTGTGTTGTGGAAAATATAAAAGAGGTGATGGCGATTGAGAACACCGTGCAATTCAGGGGATTGTATCACGTGTTGGGCGGAATTATTTCGCCGATTGACGGTATCGGCCCGTCGGATATCGAAATTAGCAGCCTGGTGGACAGGGTAAAAAGCGGCGAAGTAACGGAGGTTATCCTCGCGCTAAGCGCGACAATGGAAGGCGATACCACCAACTTTTACATTTACCGCAAGCTTCAGCCGTATAACGTGAAAGTGAGTATTATCGCGCGCGGAGTCGCCATTGGCGATGAAATTGAGTATGCCGATGAAATTACGCTCGGCCGTTCGATTATTAATCGCACGCCGTTTGACGAATCATATAAAACCGTATCCAAATAATGGCATCCTCCATCGAAAACAGCACAATAAAATCGTTGCGCAACGTATTTTACCTGAGTTTTATCGTCTTAATTGCCGCTTTTGCACTTATGCTCCTCAATGTGTTTCATCTCAAAGAAACTGCGCGGGAGTTAAGCCTGGCCGCAAATCAATATACGCTGATCATCACCATTGCGTCCATACCGCTCGCACTGAAAGCTTTTTCCATGTTGCTGCACAAAAAACCGGAACCTGGAAACGCCGGTGAAGCCGTAAATCGCTACAAAAAAGCTTTTTACGTGCGGTTACTATGGTTATTTTTTGTCACGGCCGGGAACATTGCCTTGTACGCGATTTCGTATAACAAAAATTATCTGTGGCTCACGGTGATCCTGTTGATCGCGTTTTTGTTTTGCAAACCGGCGGAGCCGGAATTAAGAAAATTAATCCCTGTGGAGGAAACCGATGACTAAACTGCTCGAAAACGATACGATCCTGCTCCGCGCCCTCGAACCCGACGATCTGGAATTGTTGTACCGTTGGGAAAACGACACGGAGCTTTGGAAATTCGGAGCCGGCATGGCGCCGTTTTCGCGCTTTGCCCTGCGGCAATATATTATTGATGCGCAGCAGGACATTTACCACACGAAGCAATTGCGCCTGATGGTCGTCCGCAAAACGGACGGCGTGTGTGTCGGAACGGTTGATTTGTACGATTTCGATGCCTTTAACGGCAAAGCCGGTGTGGGAATTTTAATTGACACCGATCACCAGCAGAAAGGTTACGGCGTTTCGGCGCTTGCGTTGCTCGAGGAATATGCGTTCGGTTTTCTGAAACTGCACCAGTTGTACGCCTTCGTTCCCGAAGAAAACGCCGGCAGCGTGAAACTTTTTGCGAAAGCAGGTTTTCGCCGCACCGCCACACTTAACGAATGGCTTTCGTCGGGGAAAAATTATCGCGATGTGGTTGTGATGCAGAAGTTTGGGATTTGACGTCCCGCGGAGCGGGATTTCCGCTACGCTCCAATTTGAGGTTTGACGTTTAGAGTCTATTGTCTATTTGTCTATTGTCTATTGTCTATTGTCTATTTGTCTATTTGTCTATTTGTCTGATCATTAAAAGAAAATGCAAGAAGATATAAAGAAAGCATGTGAAGTACTCAGAAACGGCGGAATTATTCTTTATCCCACCGATACGATATGGGGAATTGGGTGCGACGCGACCAACGAAACGGCCGTGCAGCGCGTTTACGCGATAAAACAACGCAGCGACAGCAAATCCATGCTGGTTTTGCTTGATAATCCTGCAAAGCTGCAGGCCTACGTGCAAGACGTTCCCGATATCGCGTGGGATTTAATTGACCTTTCGGAGAAACCGCTCACCATCATCTACGAGGGCGCTAAAAACCTGGCTTCCAACCTCGTTGCCGAGGACGGGAGTATCGGCATCCGCATCACAAGCGAAGCTTTTTCGATGGAACTGTGCCGGCAGTTTCGCAAACCCATCGTTTCCACATCGGCAAACGTGAGCGGCGAGCCGTCGCCGGCTACGTTCAAAGAAATAACTGCGGAAATCAAAAAAGCAGTGGATTACGTGGTCGCGTATCATCAGAAAGAGCAAAAAAAGGCGACTCCTTCGGGGATCGTAAAACTGGCGAGGAACGGAACCATTCAAATCATCCGCAAATAAACAGGACACATGTTCGTTAAAAATTGGTACGATAAATTTCTGTTATGGCGCAGCACGCACATCAAAGAGCGGCATTTTGTGTTGTTCGTGTGCCTGTTGGTGGGTATTGGCGCCGCGCTGGCGTCGTACGTCATCAAAACATCCATCCATTTCCTGCACACGGTTCTCACGGAAAGTTTCAGCCAAACCAATGCCAACTACCTTTACCTGTTGTATCCGGCCGTAGGTCTCTTGCTCACATTGTTGTACGTGAAATTTATCGTGAAAGACGATATCAGCCACGGGGTGACAAAAATTCTGTACGCCATTTCGCAACGCAAAAGCCGGATAAAACCGCATAACATGTACACCTCTGTGGTGGCGAGTTCTCTTACCATCGGGTTTGGCGGATCGGTTGGGGCCGAGTCGCCCATCGTGCTTACAGGCTCCGCCATCGGGTCGAACCTGGGACGATTTTTCAAACTCGACCAGCGAAATCTCATGCTGCTCGTGGGTTGTGGCGCAGCGGGCGCCATCGCGGGCATCTTTAAGGCGCCCATTGCGGGCATTCTTTTTGTGATCGAGGTGTTGTTGCTCGATCTTACGCTGTCGTCAATCCTTCCGCTGCTCATCACCTCCGTGACGGCCACTACGGTTTCATATTTCCTTACGGGATCAGATGCCATGTTTGCCTTTTCGCAAGTGGAGCAGTTCACGCTGAACCGCATTCCGTTTGTCATTCTGCTGGGGATCATTTGCGGGTTTATCTCCCTGTACGTTTCGCGCGTGATGATGTGGAACGAAAGCAAATACCGGAAAATGAAACTGTGGCAACGATACGCGCTTGGGAGCATCACGCTGAGCTTACTGATCTTTGTTTTTCCGCCACTCTACGGCGAAGGATATAATTCCATCGAAACCTTGCTGGCAGGGGGCGATGCCTATAAAGAAATGTTGAACGGCAGTTTCTTTTACAACTTGCACTCCCGTTGGGGAATTGTGATCTTCCTTTCGTTGATCGTGTCTTTCAAGATTTTTGCCACAAGCGCCACCAACGGCGGAGGCGGCGCCGGAGGCGTTTTTGCTCCCACGCTTTTCCTCGGCTGTATCGTAGGATTCGTTTTTTCCTATTCGCTGAACGAAATGGGCTACACCACCTATCTTCCGCAGGAAAACTTCGCGCTCATGGGCATGGCCGGCGTAATGGCCGGCGTGATGCACGCACCCCTCACGGGAACATTCCTTATCGCGGAGCTCACGGGCGGATACGAGCTTTTTTTGCCGTTGATGATCGTTTCTACCATATCGTACGCGACCATCATGATTTTCGAGAAGCACAACATTTACTCCATGCGACTGGCGCAGAAAGGCGAACTCATCACGCATCACAAAGACAAAGCCGTGCTTACGTTCCTGAAAGTGGAAGATATTCTGGAAACCGATATCCCGGTGGTGAAACCCGAAATGAGCCTCGGCGATATGGTGAAAGTGATCTCGAACTCCAACCGAAATATCTTTCCTGTGGTAAACGACAAAGGAATTTTGCAGGGCTTGGTCTTGCTGAACGATATCCGGAACATTATTTTTCGCCCCGAATTATACGAACGCTTCAAGGTAGAAAAGTTCATGGTGGGCCCGCCGGCACGGATCAACATCAACATGCCGATGGAAAAAGTGATGCATATTTTCGAAGACACCAAAGCGTGGAACCTTCCCGTAGTTGACGATAACAGGGTTTACATGGGGATCATCTCGCAATCTACGGTATTTAACGCCTATCGTGAAGTGCTGGTGGAGAATTATTCGGAATTGGACGATTAGAATTTCGGGTTGCGGAGTACGGGTTGTGAGGTACGGTTACAGTTCTATCCGTTAACAAAAAGACATCGAAAGAAAATGAAGAAAGAAGATTTACGCATCGTATTTATGGGCACGCCGGAGTTTGCCGTCGAATCGCTGAAAGCGTTGGTGGAAGGCGGATACAACGTCGTTGGCGTGATCACCATGCCCGATAAACCGGCCGGAAGGGGCTATAAAATGCAACAATCGGCCGTAAAAAAATATGCGTTAGACAACGAGTTGCTCCTGCTCCAACCCGAAAAACTCAAAAACGAAACTTTTTTGGATGAACTCCGAAACCTCCATGCCGACTTGCAGATCGTCGTGGCCTTCCGCATGCTGCGCGAAGCGCTTTGGGCCATGCCCGCCTACGGCACGTTTGACCTGCACGCATCTTTGCTGCCGCAATACCGGGGCGCGGCCCCGATAAACTGGGCCATCATCAACGGAGAAAAAGAAACGGGCGTGACCACGTTTTTCCTTACGCACGAAATAGACACCGGAAAAATTATTTTTCAGGAAAAAATACGCATCGAAGAAGAAGACAACGCGGAAACCGTTCACGATAAATTAATGCGAACCGGCGCCGGGTTGGTCATAAAAACCGTGGATGCGGTTATCAACGGTAACATCGAGGCTACGCCTCAAAGCGATTTTGCGGCACCCGAAACCGGACTCAGGCCGGCGCCCAAAATCTTTAAGGAAACGTGCAAAATAAACTGGGATCAGCCGGCAGAAAAGGTTTACGATTTTATTCGCGGCCTGTCGCCCTACCCTGCCGCGTGGACGGAACTCATGCTGCCCGGTGAGGAGCCGATTAACCTGAAAATCTTTGCGGCTACTGCGAAAAAAGCTTCGCACGGATTAAACCCCGGCAGCGTAACCACCGACAATAAAACATATCTTGACGTTGCCGTAGCCGACGGCTACATCCGTTTATCGGATATTCAGGCCGCCGGAAAAAAACGGATGAACGTGAAGGACTTCCTTAACGGATTTGCAATTACGGCAGGCTCACGCGTCGAGTAAAAGTATCGCCGTTAAGGCATTACCACTTATAATTCAACCCGAAACTGATCATTTCGTTGATCTGGAAATGTTTGAACTCCGGATCCATGGGCACGCCGTCATCGTAACGCATGTGTACGTACAGGCGTGTGGAAAAATATTGGCTCAACGACATATCGAGCGAATTCTCAAACTCGGCCATCACGTTTTTGTAACTGGTAAAGTACTTGAAGCGGGAGTCCCAAGTGATGTATCTGGTAACATCGTATTTGAGGATGGATGTGATGGTTGAACCTATTTCCAATTTCGATTTGCGCCCTTCGTCAATACCGTAACGTTTCACGTCAACCTGACTGTTTCCCACATATCGGTAGTTCATGGATATTGGGGCAAGATCCAACGTCCATCGCACCCTCCGGTGCCTCACTTTCTCCGATTTCTTGTCTAATTCGTAGCGCATACCGATACCGGCGTTGACATACAACGGCGACAGGAAAGCCGATCTGAGCGTTGTGCTGTTGGGAGGATAACCGTTAAAAATCTGCGACTTAACCTCCATATTCGTAGAATACGACCATTTTTTCAGGAAAGCATCCACCCCCAGGCTGCCGTAGTAGCGGATCAGGTCGTCGCCTATTCTGTATTGGCGTACCGTATCATCGGGAGCAGTGAAGAGAGAAAGACGCCATTCGAAGGTATTATCGAATTTCACCTTTTCCTTCTTATAATTTGCCCTGAGCACCTGGTATTGATAACTATCTTTGGATCAGCGATGCCGCTGGGCTCGACTATGATGACATCCGGATCCATATTGGCCTGTATTACCCGAACGGTATCGATAAGTCCTGTTTTAAGGGTGCAACATATACAGCCACCTCGCAGGTCCTTG
>JAQVEB010000176.1 GCA_028698105.1 Petrimonas sp.
TTAACAACGATACCTACGGCAGCGCCGCGCGCGATCAGGCCATGATCATGGAAACGTATTTGTTGCTCGGCAACGTAGAGAAAGCCTTGTCTATGGCTCCTTCGGTAGCGCAAGAGCTTTCTTCCGATTATATTACCACGCAAACCGCCGCTTACGGATTGATCGCGATGGCGCAGCTTGCCGAGAAAATGGGAAAAGGAAATATCGAAGCCGGCTGGTCTGTCAATGGCAAAAAGATGAAAGACATTTCCACGCCGCAGGCGATCTATACGGCGGATATAAATCCGGCTGCGAATTTAGATGTACGTTTGGATAGCAAATCGGAGGGAAAAGTATATGCCCGCCTGACCGTACGCACGCAACCGATGGCGGACACGTTGAATGTGGCTACACATGGTTTGTTTGACCTTTCGGTAAAATACGCGGATTTGAATGGCAACCCGATAGACGTGAAATCGTTAAAACAGGGAACGGAGTTCACCGCGGTTGTTACCGTAACCAATACGCCACAACAGGCGTTTACCGATTTGGCGCTGGTGCATATTTTTCCGTCTGGATGGGAAATTTTCAATGAGCGCGTGATGGGCGCTGACGCGAACGGCCGTGCGTCTATGCAATACAATTATCGCGATATTCGCGATGACCGGGTGCTGACGTATTTCAATCTGGGCGCCGGGCAATCCAAAACCTTCCGTGTGCGCTTGCAGGCAGCTTATCGGGGGAATTATTACCTGCCGGCTGTATCGTGTCAGGCCATGTATGCGCCGCAGGAACAAGCGCGGAATACGGGGATGTGGGTTGAGGTTGTGGAATGATTTCATTACATGTAATCGCACGGTCGTAGAAACGTACGGCCGTGCGTCTCTACGATATCCAAAAATCCAAAATGCAATGAATAAATTTCAAAATAAATATCGTATTTCATCGCATCGAAAACATAATTGGGATTATTCTTGTGATGGTATTTATTTCATCACAATGACAATACAAGACCGTAAGTGTATCTTAGGCGAAATTATTGACGATAGGATGATTTTATCTGATTATGGCCTGATAGTCGAAACGGAATGGGAAAAATCATTTCATACTCGGGATGAATTATTTTTGGATGAATATGTGATTATGCCGAATCATATTCACGGAATTATTTTTTTGGAAAAATCGGATGATAATGTGGTAGAGACACACGGCCGCGTAGAGACACACGGCCGCGTAGAGACACACGGCCGTGTGTCTCTACTACCACAACGCAGACCAAAATCAATTTCATCATTTGTTGCAGGATTCAAATCACGCGTAAATACAGTTGTCAATAATTATATAGATGACAATTTATTAGACATTCCAAAATACAATAAATACAACCGTTTTTTTCAATCCAATTATTACGACCATATCATTCAAAATGCACAATCATTAGAAAATATCCGAAGTTATATTGTCAATAACCCGTTGAATTGGAAAAATGATGAATTATTTTGAATGTAAACGGACGCGACAGTTTGGTAAATTATTTACCGTAGAGACACACGGCCGTGCGTCTCTACATCGAAACCGATGGAAAAAAACAACCCTGATCGCCAGTATTATTCTGCTGATCTGGTATCACTTTTCCTTACCAAGACCCTTATTCGATACGCCATACAGCACATTGGTTGCCGACAGGGAAGGGGATCTATTGGGCGCACGTATTTCATCGGACGGGCAGTGGCGGTTTCCGCCAACCGATAGTGTACCGGAAAAATACAAACAATGCCTGATTGAATTTGAGGACAGAGGATTTCGGTATCATCCCGGCGTTAATCCGTTGGCGCTCGGCAGGGCGATGGTTCAGAATGTAAAATCGGGCAGAGTAGTTAGCGGCGGAAGTACCATCACGATGCAAACCATTCGCCTGATGCGACAAAACAAACGCACCTATTTCGAAAAATTCATCGAGATCATTCTCGCTACGCGATTGGAATTATCGTACTCCAAAAACCGTATCCTCGCTTTGTATGCTTCGCATGCCCCCATGGGCGGAAACGTGGTAGGTATAGAGGCTGCATCGTGGCGGTACTTCGGTCATCCTTCGGGATCGTTATCGTGGGCGGAAACCGCTACGTTGGCTGTTCTGCCGAACGCTCCGGCGATGATGCACTTCGGGCGCGACAGAGCCGGACTGATCCAAAAACGCAACCGGCTGCTTCTTCGGTTATACGACAAAAAGATCATAGAAAAAACCGATTATGAACTGGCTGTTGCAGAGCCCTTGCCCGCGCATCCGCATCAGTTGCCGCAAATTGCGCCGCATTTGGTCACGCAACTTTATCTTCAACAACCCGGAAACCATATTCAATCTACGATTGACAAGCGTTTACAGTTGCAAACAGAAGAGGTTCTGAACCGTTGGAATGCGGAATTTTCACAAAACGGCGTTTTTAATCTCGCTGCGCTCATCGTAGATTTGGAAACGAATGAAGTTTTGTCTTACAACGGAAATGTTCAATTTAATAATTCGTATGGCAACCAGGTAGATATTATTCAGTCGCCGCGAAGCACAGGCAGTATCCTTAAACCGTTTCTCTATTGTGCCATGTTGCAGGAAGGATTGCTTTTACCGAAGGAATTGCTTCCCGATATTCCGATCAACATCAACGGTTTTGCTCCGAAAAATTTCAGTCTGCAATACGATGGCGCCGTGCATGCCGATGAGGCGCTGGCGCGCTCGCTGAATGTCCCTGCGGTTGTTTCGTTGCGACGGTATGGTGTGCCTAAATTTCATCAGTTTTTGAAAGAAATCGGTTTAAGCACATTAAACAAACCGGCCGATTATTACGGTTTATCCATGATTTTAGGTGGAGCGGAAGGCACGCTTTGGGAAATCGCCAACGCGTATGCGGGTTTAGTGCACGCGGCCTCGCATTCTGCGAATGATCCCGAATTTCAGTTGGTGCAGGATGAACACGGGCGTGTAGAGACGCACGGCTGTGCGTCTTTACGGTCAAATGTTTTTACCACCGCCGCAGCGTGGCTGACGTTGGAAGCGCTCACGAACGTGAATCGTCCCGAAGAAATAGACTGGCATTTCGTTCCTTCCATGCGAAAAGTAGCGTGGAAAACCGGAACAAGCTACGGCTTTCGCGATGCGTGGGCAGTGGGCGTAACGCCAAAATACCTTGTTGCCGTTTGGACGGGGAATGCCAGTGGCGAAGGACGCCCGGGATTAACCGGAGCACGGACATCGGGGCAAGTGATGTTCGATTTGTTTAATCTTCTGCCGGTTACGGGCTGGTTTGAACCACCGTACCGCGAATTGACCGAAGCTGCCGTTTGCCGCGAAAGCGGCTGCCTGAAAGGCATGAATTGTCCCGAAAGCTCCATTGATACGGTGTTGATTCCGGTAAAAGGAGCGCAGGGTGCTGTGTGTAATTACCATAAACGGATTCATGTGTCGGATGACGGTCAATATCGGGTGTTTGAGCAATGCGCCGGAAACCGAGGGATACGGCCTGTTGCATGGTTTGTATTGCCGCCGGCATGGGAATGGTATTACAAGCAGCACCATCCGGAATATCGCACACTTCCTCCGTTCTCGCCTGAGTGCACCGGCAACGAACTTTCGGGACAGCCCATGCAATTTATCTATCCGTATCCGAATGCCGTCATTAAAATTACCAAACAATTAGACGGTTCGCGCGGAAAAGCGGTTTTTGAACTGGCGCACCGAAATCCCTCAACGCATGTTTTTTGGCATCTGGATAAAGATTACTTAGGCGAAACGTCTGATATTCATCAGATGGAGTTATCTCCTTCTCCGGGGCAGCATGAAATTACGGTGGTGGACGAAAAAGGGAATTCGCTGGCGATAAAATTTAGGGTTGAGTAACAAGTTGAGGTTATAAATATTGGGTAACTACATGATTATTGCTGATATAGCGAACCAGATAAATTATTTCACCATTTTGAATGTATGTTGAAAAAAACGCGTACCATTGACTGTTTTTGTTTACGCGAAACGAAGTATAATAAAGATTCTTGCCGTATCGTTCGAAGTAGGCAGGAGCAGGACGTTTTTTTGAAATCGGGAGTGTATCTCTGATTTCCAAAATTAATTTTCTCACATATTCGACCGCCGAATCTTTGAACCCGAAATATTCTTTTTGGTAAAGAATTTCAGACAGTTCAAACAAATAATCCTCTACTTCCGGCGAAAACAGAACATTCATTTAGCCAACATTTTTTCGAGACGCGGTATCAGTCTGTTTAGCAACTCCTCAGCAGTTATGGCATTTACTAAATCATTGTCAGGCGTAAGGATATCTTCCTTTTTTACAACCGTATCGTCTTCATCTACACGGGTTATCCTGTATGTTTTTGTTTTTCCGCGTTGCAACAAGATTTCCGCACCTGCGTCAATTTTATCCAAATACGTTTTCTGATTATCACGAAACTCTCTTGAACTGACTACAACCATAAAGCATTATTTTTTTTGTGTACCGATTTGGTACAAAGATAATTCAAAAAACAAAATTTCCAAAAATATTTTTTCAAAAAAGATATCCAAGTTTTTTCAAATCGCCGGCTTCTTTTACCCGATGTGTCTTTCCGTCTGAAAGCAGGTAGATTCGGTCGCAAACTTTAAGCATGTGGCGATACATGTGATCGGTAATGAAAAAACCTTTGTTGGAACGCTCCTCGTCTATGATCGTTTTGATCCGGTCTGTTTGCATCGGACTTACGTGCGTAAAAGGTTCATCGAGAAGCACAAACTGTGTAGGCGATTTCATGATGACGTACAATTCCACTATGCGGCGCATCCCACCCGATAAATGACCGATTTTTGATTTGTACCGGGTTTCAAATTCCGGAAAGATGGTTGTAAAGGCAGAAAAATCGAGCGAAAAGTCGCTGAAAATCCGCTTCAATGTCAGTGATTTGGGAATGAAGTTGTGTTGTGCAACGTATCTGACCAACTCGGGATACCGGTATGCTTCAAAAAGTGATGTTTCATCCACCAAAATGGATTTTTCTGCCGGAAGCGAACCCAGAATAACGCGCATCAGGCATGTTTTTCCGCATCCATTCCGTCCTAATAATCCAACCACTTCGCCCGTTTCAATTTTCAGGTAAACATCGGAAAGAATCAGCCTTTCGCCGAATAATAACCGAATGCCGCTTATGTCGAGGGTGTGTTTCATCGGAATTGATAGGCTAAGATCATTAAACCAAAGAACAGCAGCAAATCGAACGTGAGCGTAGTGATCCAAAGCGTTTTTTTGGACAGTCCGAAATTGTAAAAATAGAAATATTCGTGTTTTTTGTACTCGTTTACAAGGTAAAAAGAAACGCCCATAGAGAATAATTTCAACCAAAACAGCATTTTGTATGCACCGATTCCGTTTTTCCACAAAAAATACATGCAGGCGGCATCAATGAAGATAGAGACCCATATAAAATATCGGTAAAAGGTGAAGAAAAGGCGGATTTTTTGGAATATTTTCATGAAAATTTAACGGTTTGTGATGCACATTCACGGTTGTTCATCGTGCGAACCCACTCCGGGCGGATTGAACAATCCCCAATCGTCCACGATGTAATTCCACGGATCGAAACTTGCCACCCAATCAATAAAAAGCAACCTGAATTCTTCAATCAGATGGCGTACAATCTGGTAATACTCTACATGCTCAAAGCCGAAGGCTTCCAGACTGTGGTTTTGCACCATCAAATCGCGGGCACATTTGCGGATGATGGCGGCGTTTTCCATGCGCAGATCGTAAATATCGCCTCCTTCGGCAGCGGCAATTTTGGCCGGTATCATTAGCGAATCGGACAGCATAAAGCCTTTGAAAGTGGATAACATCTCATCGTCATCGGGAATCAGGTCGCAAATTGTACGCACGGTGTCCGAAATCTCCATTGCCTTTTTGAAAATGGGCATTTCCTTGGTCTTGTCGTACGAACTCACGTAATCGCTATCGTCGTCGTCAAAGTCGCCGAGATCAAAATCATCATCGTCAAAATCGTCAAACATAATTATTGTGCATTTATCATTGTGAAACAGATTAATACATTAACCCGAAAAGCCAAAGCGGAATTTTGTTTTGCGCGCCGATCTCTACATCATCTATCACGACAAAACTGTTTTTTACATCTTTTATCTGCTCAAACGATTTGTTTTTTCCACCCACTTCGAACATATATTTTTTGTCAATTAAAAAATCGCCTTGTTTGGGCAAATTAACCGCGTGTTTTACCTTTAATTGATTGAAAAAGAAAGTTTCGCGAATATTTCCTGTGCTAATGGTCGTATCATCGGGGTTGAGCGTGTAAATTAAATTCGTGTTGTTCAAATAAACTTTTTCAGGTTTCGTGAGCAAACTCATTCCCTTGTTTGGTACGAGTAGTTGATTCGTGAGAGCGGCTTTGTTCAGATAATGCAGGTATTTAAGTGTTGAAGCGCGATTGAGTTGCATTTCGGCGCTCAATTTTTCGATGTTGGGTGTGTACGGAACAAGCGTTGCGAGCACCATCAGCAATTTTTTAACATTATAGATGCCGTTGTAATCTATTTTTTCGACAGACGGCAAATCTTTTTCGAGCGTAGTGTTGATGATGTTTGTTATTTTATTGAAATAGCTGCGCACACCTTCGCGGTAAATGGGATAATAACCGTTTTTCAAATAGTTTTTAAAAAACGGTATTAT
>JAQVEB010000177.1 GCA_028698105.1 Petrimonas sp.
AGGCGTGGTGATAACGATCCGGTAAATTTTTTTAAGCGATAAACCCGATAAATGGAGGTTAGGCGAATATTCCCATTCCTTGAGCACCTTATCAACAGCCTTGCGCGCTTTCTCCGAAACATTTCCCCTGTTGTGCAAAATACGGTCAACCGTCCCGGTTGATACTCCTGCTTTTTCGGCAATGTCTTTGATTCTTACTTTTCTCTGCATTTCTCAGTAATTTCGTATTAATCTGCAAATATAGTGAAAAGTAACAAAAAAGCACACGTAAAAATTACCTGTGCTTCTAAAATTGAGTGAGTGCTATTTGTTCAGATCTGCCAATTTTTTATTCTCTCCACCGCTTCCTGCGTTTTTTCGTGCGAATTGAACGATGTGAGGCGGAAATAACCTTCGCCCGCAGCGCCGAAACCCACGCCGGGCGTGCCCACGATATGGCATTCGTGAAGCAGCCGGTCGAAAAAATGCCAGGAGTCGCCGGTGTTGGGACATTTGAGCCAAATGTACGGAGAGTTTACCCCGCCGTAAATTGTCCACCCTTTCTCCGTTAACGCTTCGCGTATGGTTTTCGCGTTTTGCATATAGTAATCCGTCATCTCGCGTGTTTGCCGCTGCCCTTCGGGTGAGTAAACGGCTTCGGCTGCGCGCTGAACGATGTAGGGCGTGCCGTTGAACTTGGTGGATTGGCGACGGTTCCACAACTTGTTGAGGTTTGCGGTTTTTCCATTACCGGCCGGCACGTCAAGCTCTTTGGGAACCACGGTGTAACTGCATCGCAGGCCGGTGAAACCGGCAGTTTTGGAGAACGACCGAAACTCAATGGCGCAGCGTTTGGCGCCTTCCATCTCGAAAATGCTGTGCGGCACGTCGTCTTCGGTGATAAACGCTTCGTAAGCGGCATCGAAAAGAATGAGGCTGTTGTGTTGCAACGCATAATCCACCCATTTTTGCAGTTGCGCCTTGCGCATCACCGTTCCGGTTGGGTTATCGGGATAGCAAAGGTAGATAATATCGAGTTTTTCTTCGGGCGGTTCGGGAACGAATCCGTTTTCGGCGTTGCCTTGAAGCAATACAATGCGATTGCGATTCTTTACGCGCATGATATTGGTATCCACGTACACCGGATAAACGGGATCAATGATGCCCACCGAGTTGTCGTCGCCCAAAATATCGCCGATATTGCCCGTATCGCTTTTGGAGCCATCGCTCACGAAAATCTCTTCGGGCGAAATGTCTATTCCTCTTCGTTGAAAATCGGTTTCGGAAATGGCTTTCAGCAGGAAATCATAGCCTTGTTCCGGCCCGTAACCCCTGAAGGTCTCTTTTGCCGACATCTCGTCCACCGCGCGGTGCATTGCTTCGATCACGGCCGGCGCAAGCGGAAGCGTTACATCGCCTATCCCGAGGCGGATAATGTCGGCTTCGGGATGGGCGGCGGTGAACGCGTTCACTTTTTTGGCGATGGTGCTGAACAGATAACTTTCGTTTAGTTGGAGGTAATTGTCGTTTATTTGGAACATATTTTATTACTGATTATTTGCGCTGTGCTATTGATTATTGGGGTGCGATTTGGCCGGTGAAAACAAATTCGGCTCCGCCGGTGAGATACACCTGATTGTTGGCTTTGTCCCACTCGATACGCAGATCGCCGCCGCGAAGTTTCACGGTAACTTTCGGTTCGCACAAACCGTTTATCACGCCGGCAACCGTGGATGCGCAGGCACCGGTGCCGCAGGCAAGCGTTTCGCCGCTGCCGCGCTCCCATACACGCATCTTCAGCGTGTTGCGATCAATAACTTCGATGAATTCCACATTCACCCGTTCGGGGAAAGCGGGATGGTTTTCTATTTTTGGGCCGATGTCTTCGATCTTCATTTCATCAATGCCCGAAGTGAAAATCACCGCATGCGGGTTTCCAACGGAAATACAGGTAATGCGATATTCCTTGCCGTCAATTTCAAACGGGTGGTTGATGATCTCGGGAAGAGGGCTGTTTACGGGAATCAGCGAAGCGTCGGCGGATGCCGGGCCGATGTTTACCCGCACGGTCGTTACCGTATCGGTCGCGGGATCAACCGTCAGTTGCAGGTACTTGATCCCCGATTTGGTGCTCAGGGCAATTTCTTTCTTGTCCGTCATCCGGCGATCGTAGAGGTATTTCGCCACGCAACGCGAAGCGTTGCCGCACATGGGCGCTTCGGTGCCGTCGGCGTTGAACATGCGCATGGAAAAATCGCCTTCTTCCGACGGGCCGATCAGCACAATGCCGTCGCCGCCGATCCCGAAATGGCGGTCGCTTAATTTCACCGCGAGTTCCGAGGGGTTGTCTATCTTTTCTTCGAACAGGTTAAAGTAAATGTAATCATTTCCTGTTCCGTGCATTTTTGTAAAATTCATAGCCGAAGTCTTTTATCGAAAAGAAACTGCCTCAAAAGTACTACTATAGTTTCATTTTGTCATGTTGAACGAAGTGAAACATCTATATTATCAAGCTAAGTAGATTCTTCATTTCGCTAAAGCTTCAATCAGAATGACAATTTGATAGCAGATTTTACTTTTGAGATAGTTTCTTCACACTTTAATTAGGGAATAGAGATGCAAAAATATTGTTTTTTGCGAATTTATCCAACAATTTCGGGCGTAAATTACTTATACGTTGCCCATTTGATAATTTCTTTCAATGTCGGTTTTTTGCCGTACATCAGGATTCCCACGCGATAAATCTTCGCAGCCAGATACGAGATCAGAATAAACGTGCCGTACAGCAGCGCTACGGAAAGCAGTTCCTGCCAAAACGGTATTCCGAACGGAATGCGCACCATCATTACGATGGGCGAAGTGAAGGGAATAAACGAACACCAGTAAGCCAACGGCCCGTCAGGGTTTTGTACGCTGTAAAAGCCGGCGTAAAACGCGAACAGCAGCAGAATGGTGACGGGCATCATGAATTGCTGCACATCCTGTTCGTTGTCAACCGATGCGCCGATGACGGCGAAGATGGAAGCGTACAACACGAATCCGCCGATAAAATACACAATGAAAAACACGGCGATCTCCACCCAGTTGATCGTCATCAGCATACTCATAATTCCCGCCGCATCTATATCCGCGGCCATTTCCATGCCGTTGGCGGTTGTTTGTGCGTTCATTACCTCTTGCGATAAGCCCAGAAAAGAGCTTCCGGCAAGAAACAGCACGCCCACCATAACGGCCCAGATGAGAAGTTGTGTGAGGCCGACCAGTCCGATCGCGATGATCTTGCCGATCAGCAGGTTAACGGGCTTCATGGACGAGATCATGACTTCCACAATGCGGCTGCGTTTTTCTTCCATCACGGCTTGCATAACCATGCTGCCGTAGATCATAATAAACATGTAGATGAGGATGGTGAATGTCATTCCCACGATGGAAGCTACCGTGGTGGATGTTTCCGAAACGTCGCCGCTTTTGCTCCACTTGAGCGTGGAAAGCGAGATGTGCGAACCGGACTCAATGATGTTGCGCACCTGTGTGATGGCGGCCTGATCTACGTTGCCGGAGGCAGCCAGTTCGTCCAGTTTCTGCTGGGTCACTTTTTCCGACAGCGTATTCTCGATTTGCGACTGTAAATCCATCGGGGTTTGCTTTCCCGAGGTCAGCGATACGGCTTTGGGGTTTTTGCTCAAATCGCCCGTAATTTGCAGAATGGCAAAAAGTTCGTTGCCGAGTTGGGTTTGATAATTCGTGGTATCCGCATCGCCCACAAGCTGGAACTGATAGTGTTCGGACGATTTTAAATCCGGCGCGTACAGGCCTGTTTGGTCAATCACCGCGATCTTTTTCACGCCCGAATCTTTGATGGTAGAAAGCCACATGGGCACAAAAGCGAGCCCCACAAACAGAAAAGGCATGAGAATGGTGAGCAGGATAAACGATTTTTTCTTTACGCGCGAAGTATATTCTCTTTCGATAACTAATCCTAAGGTGTTCATAATTCAATTGTTATTCGGTTGTAATTTGATGGATATTCAATAGATATTCAGTTGTTTAGTTGAAAATTTCAGCGTTCCCACGAATAACTGAGTAATGAAATCCATTAAATTGCTATTGTTTTTGATTCTGTATTAACTTTGTTTGAGCGGGGATATTCAATAGTATTCAGGTGAGGTGAGTTGAAGATTTCAACGCCGCAACGAATTACAATTGAATAACGCGAAGCGAATATCTATTGCTTCACTGCTTCTATGAATACTTCGTTCATGGTCGGAAGTTCTTCCTCAAACGAAATGATGTTGTAACGATCGAGGATCATCTTCACCAACGCCGAATTATCGGTTTCCATCCGTTTCTGAATTCTCACATCAAGGTATTCATGGTATTTTTCTTTGGATAATACCGTGAAAGCGTCGCTTTGCAGATCGAAATCGTCCGCAATGATCCTGAACCTGAAGATATGTTGTTTGTAGCGGTTGCGAATGTCGTACACGTTTCCGTGCAACACCACCTGCGCTTTGTTGATCAGGGCGATGTTATCGCACAGCGCCTCCACCGATTCCATGTTGTGGGTGGAAAGGATAACGGTTTTTCCCTCGTCGCGCAAGCGAAGCATTTCGTTTTTGATGATGTCGGCATTCACCGGGTCAAAGCCGCTGAACGGCTCGTCGAAGATGAGCAAATCGGGGTTGTGGATAACGGTGGAAATGAACTGCACTTTTTGTTGCATTCCTTTCGATAGCTCCTCCACCTTGCGGTTGTACCAATCCAGAATATCGAAGCGCTGAAACCATTTCATCAACTCGCGATGCGCGTTTTCCTTCGTCAAGCCGCGCAAGCGGGCAAGGTACATGGCTTGTTCGCCCACTTTCATTTTTTTGTAGAGCCCGCGCTCTTCGGGCAGGTAGCCGATGTTATACACGTCGTTGCCGGTGAACGGCCTGCCGTTGATGAATACTTCGCCGTTATCGGGGGCGGTGATGCGCGTAATGATGCGGATAAGCGTGGTCTTTCCTGCGCCGTTCGGGCCCAGCAGCCCGAAAACCGTGCCTTTAGGCACCTGAATGCTTACGTTGTTGAGCGCCAGATGCGCCGCGTACTGTTTGGTTACGTTTTGGGTTTCTAAATACATTTAATTTATTGTTGTTCGGTGGATATTCAATGGATATTCAGTAGATATTCAATAGTTGTTCGGTGGATATTCAGTTGTTCTTTTGAAAATATCAACCTGATTACAATGTTCATCTACTATTTTTTATCCATTAATTTTGTTTGAGCTGTAATAAAATTGTTGAGCTTTATGCCTAAATTGTTGTGAGCTTGTAAAATTTCGTTATACTTCTCCTCCGATATCTTTTTTCTTCTGAACACCTTGTTCAAACAAGTTTTACTTTCATACAATGAGCCACGCGCTATAATAGAGAAGTTTCGCGAATCTTTATGCGAAAATCTTCCGAAACCTTCACTTAGATTCAAACTTACTGAATCAATTGCACGAATCCATTGTTTTCCAATGGTGTCTTTGTGGTAAAAATCAAACTCTTCAATCAAATAATATATTTTATCTGCCAAATCCATAGATAAATTATAAACTTCCAAATCCTCCAGCTTCATAATACGCTTGTTTTTAATGATTTGGTTTGATAGTTCTGCATCACAAAGAATTACTATCGAATAACGCGCAGCGAATAACAACTGAATAACTAGTATTTCAAAACAATGCGTTCCCCAAGAAATTTCGAGAGTTCTTTCTTGACGATTTGAAGCTGTTGCAGTTCGCGAACCAACGCAAGCATTTCTTCGGACTCGGCCGATTCCATTTCTTTTTTTACGCTTTTTATCTTCTCCAGCACATAGGCATTTTTCAATTCGGTGGTTGCACGGGGGAGGAGTGCTTCCAACAGGTTTTGTTCCGAAAGGCGGGAATCTTTGCTGTCAATCTCTTCGCCGATGGATTTGTCGTGATATTTACTCAACTGATATTTATCGCTCATCAGATCGGATGCGAGTTTGCTGATCTTTGCATCGGGATGCGAAAGAAAATAACGCCCGCAATCAAAGTGCTCGTCTTCCATGCGTTCGAAGGCTTCATCGAAGATTCTTCCATACAAGCGATTGGAAAACACGATATTATCGCGTTCCAAATCGTATTTCACGAATTTGAGCACCGATGGCCCTACGTCCACAAGCACATTCTCTTCAATGACCTCCTTGCCCTCTTTTCTTTTCTGTTTCTGGAAACGCTGATAAATAGGCATTGTTCCGTAGCGAATGACGTAGCGGATAATTTCGCGTTCGTACTTGTCATACGGGTTTTTTGGCGAGACATTCCGAAAACTTTTTTCGTCTATTTCGATGGGAATGTCCGCCGCAGTTTCCGCCGTTTGCTCTTTCTGTTGCTCTTGTTTACGCTTCTCGTAATTTTTCAGGCGAATTTTATTGATCTCCGCGATAAGTACTTTTTCGTTTACGTTCAACACTTTAGCGCAATCCTGCACATACACGGAACGTGTAATGTTATTGGGAATCACCGAGATGCTCTGCACGATGTTGGCGATGAGTCCCGCGCGTTTAATCGGGTCGTCGCCGGTTTCATCGAGGAGGAGTTGCGTTTTGAAACGAATGAAATCCGTTTCGTGTGAGGCGATATAAGCGTGGAAATCTTCCGCGGTTTGCTTGCGTGCAAACGAATCGGG
>JAQVEB010000178.1 GCA_028698105.1 Petrimonas sp.
TGATACACAAAGTAATTCAGCCAGTTTACGAACAGCAGGTTGGCATGGCTTCTCCAGCGCACCACCGGCGCGTTGTCGGGATTGTTTTTGCGGTAGTAATTTTTCGGTAAATCCACAGAATCCAGCCCCCGTTCCTTATCGCGCGTGTATTCGTTGTGCAGGGTGAGCGGCGAGTACTCCGAGTGTCCGGTTACGTAAAACTCACGTCCGCCGCGCGACGAAACAATATACACGCCGGCTTCTTCCGATTCCGATAAAATGGTCAGCTCCGGGTGCTGCCGGATATCTTCGGCGTAAACCGTGGTGTGGCGGCTGTGCGGCGCGTAAAACTCGTCGTCGAATCCGCGGAACAGCGGAAATATTTTATCGTTTACCGTGTGTTTAAACACTCCGAAAAGTTTCTGATCCAACGGATACTTTTGAACCCCGTAAAAATGATACATCGCCGCCTGTCCGGCCCAGCAGATATAAAAAGTGGAGGTTACGTGCGTGCGCGCCCAATCGAAGATGCGGGTTAATTCGTGCTAGTAATTCACTTCCTCAAACGGCAGCAACTCCACGGGAGCGCCCGTAACGATAAAACCGTCGTAAAAATGTGTGTTGATAGCCGAAAAGGGTTTGTAGAACTCCATCAAATGTTCAATAGGCGTATTTTTCGGGGTGTGCGTCTCAATTTGTATAAAATCGATCTCCACTTGTAGCGGCGAGTTGGACAGCAACCGGATCAAATCGGTTTCCGTGGTTATTTTAAGCGGCATGAGGTTGAGCACGGCGATCTTCAACGGACGAATGTCCTGCGTGGAAGCGCGTAAATCGTCCATCACGAAGATGTGTTCGTTGTTCAATATCTCTATCGCGGGTAAGTTGTCGGGTATATTTACGGGCATGTTTTTAGTTGTGAGTCGTGATTTCTGAGTTCTGAGTTCTGAGTTTTGAGCTATGGGTTATCTTCGTCCTTGTTCTTTGCTCCTTGTTCCTTATTCTTTGTTCCTTGTTCCTTGTTCTTTGCTCCTTGTTCCTTATTCTTTGTTCCTTGTTCCTTGTTCCTTGTTCTTTGTTCTTTGTTCTTTGCTCTTTGCTCTTTGTTCCTTGTTCCTTGTTCTTTGTTCTTTATTCTCCCGCAAGCGGGATTTTCGCTGCGCTACAATTTGCTTTTTTGTTTTCGCGCTTTTTTGCCTTGCACGCTCCAGCCGAATTTTCCGATTTTTTTGCCGAGGCCATAGTAGTGTCCGTGCGAGTAAGCGAGAAGCTGAGCTTGTTGCATATCGAAACGGCCTGTTTTCGGATCGAAAAACTGTTCGTCGGCTTGCACGTTCACCACTTCGGAAATAAACATATCGTGCGAACCCAAGGGAATGATCTCTTTCACCCGGCACTCGATACAAATGGGCGATTCCTCAATAGTCGGTGCATTCACCACCGATGCTTTACCCGGCGTGAGCTTCATCTTGCTGAATTTATCGTAATCCTTACCTGAACGAACGCCGCACCAGTCGGTGGCATGTGCCAGCTCTTCGGTGGTGAGGTTGATCACAAATTCCATGTTGCGCTTCAGTATTTCGTATGAATGACGCGAGGGGCGCACCGATATATAACACATGGGCGGATCGGAGCAAATGGTGCCCACCCAGCTAAGGGTAATAATATTGTATTCATCGGGAGCGCTTCCGCAACTGATCATCACCGCCGGCAGCGGATAGATCATGGTTCCCGGTTTCCAGTTTTGTTTCATAATTTGGCTTTTGGCCATTGGCTTCTGACTTTTGGCTCTGCGTTGGGTTGATGAACCAAAAAATTGTTCCTTTGGCTTTCCTTTCTAACTTCCACTTCCCTGCTAATAGCCAATAGATAGCCGCCGACAGCTATTTTAAAACAATTTCCTCTTTTCTAATTTTCAATTCACAATAATGGCATTGCAGTTCCACTTTCTCTTTGTCTATCACATGAAAACGGGTTTTCATCGGTTCGTTGTTGGTAATGCACTTCGGGTTGTTGCACTTCACGATCTCGATGATCTCGTCCGGGAGCGCAACGTTTTTCTTCTCAACTACTTCAAAGTTTTTGATGATGTTGAGGTTCACCTTCGGCGCTACCAGCGCGATGCGGTTGATCTCGTCTTCCGCAAAGAACTTATCGGACACTTTGATGATCCCTTTCGCGCCCATTTTTTTACTTTTCAGGTTGTTCCCGATGGTGATGCGATTGTTTAACCGCTGCAACCCCAACAATGTAACCACTTTAAAAACTTCTTCCGTCGGGATATGGTCAATTGCCGTTCCGTTTTCGAGTGCAGCTACCTGTAATTCTTTTGTCATAGGCCTTTCTCCCTAAAGGAGGAGTATTTTTGTTGTAAATTTTTCGACTTGTGTTTAGATAATCCTTTTCGCGGATTCATTCCACGCCAATCCCCAACAGGTCGCAGATCACCGCCTGGCGAACGAACATGCCGTTTTTGGCCTGTTGAAAATAATACGCTTTGGGGTTTTCGTCCACATCCTGATTGATCTCGTTCACGCGCGGGAGCGGATGGAGCACTTTCAGGTTGGGTTTGGACTCGCTAAGCATATCGTTGTACAGAATATACACGTTCTTCACTTTTTCGTATTCCATCAAATCCGTGAAACGCTCTTTCTGCACCCGTGTCATGTAAAGAATATCCGCGGAGTTGATGGATTCCGGAGAAAATTCGGCATATTCGTTGTATTTTATCCCCCGCCTGTCGCAATACAGTTTGTATTTTTCGGGAATCCCGAGCTCGTCGGGAGCCACAAAATTGAACGTTGGATGGAAGTGCGACAAGCCTTGTATGAGCGAATGCACGGCGCGGCCGTACTTGAGATCGCCCACGATGGTAATCGTCAGATTTTCAAGCGTTCCCTGCGTTTCGTAAATCGTGAACAGATCGAGCAGTGTTTGCGTGGGATGCTGATTGGAGCCGTCGCCGGCATTGATGACGGGTACGGGCGATACCTCGGACGCGTAGCGTGCGGAACCTTCGAGGTGGTGGCGCATAATGATGAGGTCGGCGTAGTTGCTGACCATCATGATGGTGTCCTTCAGCGATTCGCCTTTTGTGGAGCTGCTGGTGGCTGCATCGGAAAAACCGATGATCCTTCCGCGCAGGCGGTTCACCGCCGTTTCGAAGCTCAAACGCGTACGCGTGGAGGGTTCAAAAAACAACGTTGCGCAAACGCGCCCCTGCAACAGATCGCGGTTGGGGCTTTGTTTGAATTTGGCAGCACTTTGCAGGATGCGCAGGATGTCGTCTCTGCCGTAATCGGTGATATTTACTAAACTTTTGGGTTGCATAAATTCCTTTGTTGCGTGACCTCTTCCTGTACCTCTCCAAAAGAGAGGGAGACGGAGATTCATTATATTCAGATAGGCGTTATTCTGTTACAAAAGTAAGGAAATTTGCTTGCAAACGAAACAATTCATTGCAAAATTTGGAAGACGGCAGAGCGAAAATTTTTTCCGGAACCGCATCGGCTTCATTTTATATTTCCCGGATCACTCTGCACGGGTTGCCAAAAGCCAGCATGTTATCGGGAATATCTTTGGTGACCACCGAGCCGGCTCCGATGGTAACGTTGTTGCCGATGGTAACGCCCGGCATAAGAATGCTTCCGCCGCCAATCCACACATTGTCGCCAACGGTTATGGGAGCCGATTGTGTGGTGCAGAACATCATTTGTCCGCTATCGCCGGCTGCATTCGAAATGCGTTCATCCGCTTTCACGGGATGAAAGGCGGCATAGAATTGAACCAACGGCGCGATCAGGCAATTCTTCCCTATGGTAATGGTATTGCAATCCAAAAATATGCAGTTGTGATTGATCTCGGTATTTTCGCCGATGAAAATGTTCTCGCCGTAATCGCAGAAGAACGGCGCAGTGATCCACAGGTTCTTCCCGCGTCCGCCCAAAAGTTGATATAAAATATCTTTTAAACGTTCTGTGTCGGTCGAATCGGTGTTGTTATAGGCCTTAATCAGCGCTTTGGCCTTGTGCCACCGGGCCTGGAGTTCGCTGTCGCCGCAATCGTACGGGTGTCCGGCCAGCATTTTTTCTTTTTCGGTCATGAGTTGGAAAAGGTTTTAAGATATATTGGCGTATGGTTACAAAAATAGCGAAAAATGTGTGAAGAAGTGATGGGGCATGACATATTTTTGAGGGGTGTTGAAATCTTTTAAAATATGGATCGTTGCTTCAATGATACGCGTCATTATTTTGAGGTAATGATTTATGTTCCGGTGCGCTGCACGTTTTGTGGTAACCGTTATACGGCACCTACAATTATTGCCGGTGCGCTGCACCTTTTGTGGTAACCGTTATATGGCAACTACAATTATTGCCGGGGCGTTGCACCTTTCAGGCACGGCGTGCCGCTTATATTGTAGCCCGTGAACATATTTCACAAACAAAGGTGCAGCGCACCGGAATATTTCTCAATAACTCCGTCCTTTAGAGCGGAGGGTGAATGGATCGTCCGATACCAGATTAGCCGTGATGATTCAGGACTAAAGTCCTTAACCGGTATCGTTAAAATTCCCGACTTGAAACCGGTGTTTAAAATTAAGAATTAATATTGAAATAAAAAATCATCAAAATGGTTGACAAATAAAATTATTTATGTATCTTTGTCAACATAAAAAGATGGATTATGAAAAATAATTTTGCTAACAGACTTATTTCAGCAAGGAAGATGGCAGGAATGTCTCTTCAAACGTTGGCTGATAAAATGGATAATGCTGTAACCAAGCAATCTTTAAACAAGTATGAACAGGGGAAAATGAAACCTGATAGTGACTTGGTTATTAAAATTGCGAATGTTTTACAAGTTCCCGTGAATTATTTTTATACGGAACCCTCTGTAGAAATTAGTTTTGAAAATATCGAATTCAGAAAATACAAATCAAAACTATCTAAAGCGGAAGAAGAAACCGTTAAAGAGAAATCAAAAGATGTATTTGAAAGATATTTTGAATTAGAAAATATACTGAACACTGACCACAAAAAAAGAGATTACTACGCATACCCAAAACCAATTAATTCTGCACAAGATGCCGAAGATGCTGCTAAGCAAATTCGGGAAAAGTGGAACTTAGGCTACGATCCAATACCGGATGTGGTGGAGATGCTTGAAGACAAGGGGTATAAAGTTATAGAAATTGAAGCTAACGAAGCTTTCGATGGTTTCAAAGCCGATGTCGGCGATAAAAAGGTCATTGTTTTAAGAAAAATAAAACCGGAAGATGATGTTGTCAGAAGGCGGTTTACGGCTTTGCATGAGTTAGCGCATCATGTGTTGAAGTTTCCCGAAGAGATTACTCCCAAAGAAGAGGAAAAGCTTTGCCATGTTTTCGCTTCAGCGCTTCTGTATCCTGCGGATATGGCAAAAAAGGAATTGTACAAAGACAGATTTCATTTCTATCTGAAAGAACTTGAAATAATAAAAGCTCGTTGGGGAATTTCAATTTCCGCCATTTTTAGTCGTGCTTTACAGCTTGGAATTATCAACGAGCATGTTTATAAAAAACTAAATATAGGTTATCGCTCAAGAGGATTTCATCAAGAGAACAAGGAGCCCGGAGAATTTCGGAGTTACGAAATTCCCACTCGCATGAAGCGGTTGATTTACGTTGGGTTAGCCAAAGAGATTCTTACCATTAATGAAGCTGCGTATTTTTCAGGTACTACCTCGTGGAAATTGCAGGCGGAATTAAGTCAGATGCTATGAAGTTGGTAATTACGGATGTGAGTGTGCTGTTTGATCTTTACCACTTAAAGGTTTTGCATCATTTTTTCAATCAACAGTGGGAAATTTATACCACTAATTTTGTGTATAACGAAATTGTCAATATCGAGCAAGTTGTAGAATTTGAGAAATTTGTAAGCGATAAACTCCTGAAAATTATTACAATTTCTGCCGATGAAACCGAAGCGATAGAAGCCATGACGTTGAATAGGAAAAACAGGTCGTTTCCTGATCGTTCCATTCTGTGGAAAGCCATTCAATTCAATTCAATTCCATCTTGCTGACATGCGACAGGGTTTTACGCAAAGAAGCCGAACTTAGAAAAATAGAAGTGCACGGTACCATTTGGGTGATAGAAAAAATGATTGAAAACGGTTTGGTTACAAAACCCGAAGGGGTTGGATTACTCAAATCGTTAATGCAAACTAACTCATGGACGCCTAAAAGTGAGATTGACAAGATCATCGACAGGCTGAAATAAAAAACCGAAGCCAACGGAAGTAAGCTTCGGGTAGTTGAAAAAAGATTATTTGGGGAAATATTTTTTTCAATTGCAAAAGTAATCAAAAACAGTGAATTACCAAATTACTTCCTTAGCCTGATTGCAAGCGGCTTAATGTCAAATGGCTTGTAGAACCTAAACCATTAACTACATGGCTACTAACGGTAAATCCGGCGACGGCCGCAGACATGGTGCGGTAAGAGAGCGTTCTCAATTCCAACATCCTAACGGACATTGGTACAAACGTGATACAAAT
>JAQVEB010000007.1 GCA_028698105.1 Petrimonas sp.
TGTCGGCAACCTGGTCAAACTCATCCAGTTTTTCCGAAAGATTTTTCTTGATGTCTTTCAGGTTATCCAACTGTTTGTGATACTCTTCTTTGGCATCGTCGGCCACTTCATTGGCCTTCACTTCCATTTCGTTGATCCGGTTCACAACCTGATCTAAAACACTATGCGCCTTGCTTCTGAATTCTTCTTTTTTCATAGGATAAAATGTTTAATTGTTGCTTTATCGCTTTACCAATTAAACATTTTATCAATTGATTAGTTCAAAAAAATTATATAAAAATAGTTGTAAGCCGGTGGCAAGATAACGTCTTTTTTTTGCGCGTAAAACAAAACAAATCTTGTATCTTTGCAAATCACTGGTATCTTCTCAAAACAAAAAAGGAATGCTGAATATTATTATTTTCGGAGCTCCCGGTTCCGGTAAAGGAACACAAAGCCTTAAGCTGATCGAAAAATACGGGTTGAAACATATCTCTACGGGAGATTTGTTGCGTTCAGAAATAAAAGCGGGTACCGATTTGGGCCGTTTGGCAGAATCGTATATGTCGCAAGGCAAACTGGTTCCCGATGACATTGTTATCGGCATGATCGAGAACCTCATTAAAGAACATCCCGATGCCACAGGATTTATTTTCGACGGATTTCCGCGCACATTGGCGCAGGGAAAAGCGTTGTATGAAGTGCTCGAACAAAACGGACAGGATTTGTCGGTAGTGTTGAGTCTGGAAGTTGAGGACAAAGAACTGGTTGAGCGATTGCTGAAAAGAGGTGAAATATCGGGACGTTCCGATGACAACCGCGAAACGATTGAAGCCAGGCTGCAGGTTTATTACGATCAGACGGCTCCGTTAAAAGATTATTACCAGGGCAAAAGGAAATTGGAAAAGATTAAAGGACAAGGTTCAATTGAAGATATTTTCGCTTCGATCGAACGTGTGGTAGATGGGTTAATTGAGTAAAGATGGCTGAAACAAATTTTGTTGATTACGTAAAGATTTTTTGCCGGTCGGGAAAAGGCGGACGAGGGTCGAGTCACTTCCGTCGCGAAAAATATATGCCGAAAGGCGGCCCCGACGGCGGCGATGGCGGCGACGGCGGGAATATTATTTTAAGAGGCAACCGAAATTACTGGACTCTGCTGCATTTGCGCTATCAGCGCCATATTTTTGCCGGACACGGCGAAGGCGGCCGGAAAAATCAATCTTCGGGCAAAAAAGGCGAAAGCCGGATCATTGAAGTGCCTTGCGGCACAGTGGCTTACGATGCGCACACCGGCGAATACCTGTGCGATATTACCGATGACGGACAGGAGGTTGTTTTGCTGAAAGGCGGACAGGGAGGCAAAGGCAACGTTCATTTCAAATCGGCCACCAACCAAGCGCCGCGCTATTCGCAACCCGGTGAACCTTACGAAGAGCGTTGGGTGATTCTGGAACTGAAGCTGCTGGCCGATGTGGGGCTGGTTGGTTTCCCGAACGCCGGCAAATCAACGTTGTTATCGGTCGTTTCGGCGGCGAAGCCGAAAATAGCCAATTATCCGTTCACGACGCTCGAACCGAATCTGGGAATTGTGAGTTACCGGGACGACAAATCGTTTGTCATGGCCGATATTCCCGGTATTATCGAAGGTGCCAGCGAGGGCAAAGGCCTTGGCCTGAGGTTTTTGCGCCACATCGAGCGCAACGCGCTGTTGCTTTTCGTTGTTCCGGCCGATGCCGATGATATCCACAACGAATATAATGTGCTGCTCAACGAACTCGCGCAGTACAATCCCGAATTGTTGGACAAAAGCCGCGTGCTGGCTATCTCGAAATCGGATATGCTCGACGATGAACTCATGCAGGAAATCTCGCAGGATTTGCCCGCTATTCCGCACGTCTTCATCTCTTCCATCACCGGATACGGTATATCTGCCCTCAAGGATATCCTCTGGCGGGAATTAAATTCGGAGGATTTCGTTCACAATACCGTATTGAGAGATACGCTGGTGCATCGCAATATTGATGTGAAATCCATCGGATTAGACGACGATGAAGATATCCCCGATGACGATTTTGATGAAGAAGCGGATGAAGACGATGAGGACTATTACGAAGAAGATTTTTAATCTATGAAACCACACGTTCAGCATAAGACCTTACTTCAGTTCGGTATTTTTGAAAATATACCCAATCTGGAGCATTTTTCCACAACCAGAAAGGGAGGCGTGAGCAAAGGTGAATTCAAATCGTTGAATCTGGGAAATTATTCTGATGACGATCCGCTAAACATTTTTGAAAACCGATCCGCGTTGGCCCGTTTTTTTTACAAGGACGTAGATGATTTTATCACTCCCAATCAAACGCACGGAACAAATGTCCTGCTGATTGATGATGCATTTTTATCGCTCGACAAGTCCGAGAAACTGGAGCGTTTATACGGAATAGACGCCACTATAACCCAAAAGAAAGATATTTTCCTGTGTGCAACCACGGCCGATTGTGTTCCCATTTTGCTTTTCGACAAGAAAAACGAAGTCATTGCAGCCGTTCACGCCGGATGGCGCGGCACATCGGGACGCATCGTCGAAAAAACCGTTCGGTTGATGCATGAAACATTCGGAACATCTCCCGCCGATATGGTAGCTGCGATTGGCCCGTCAATCGGCATCGAAAATTACGAAGTGGGAAAAGAAGTGGAAAAGGAGTTTAAGAAAAACGGGTTCAGGCTTGGAGAAAGAACGGCGCGGATACTTCCGCCGTCAAAAAAAATACACCTCGACTTAAAGGAAATTAACCGTCAGGAGCTCATCCGGTTGGGAGTTCCTGCGGATCAAATCGAAAAAACACGATACAACACGTTTAAAAACAGCCGGTTATTCTTCTCGGCCAGGCGACAAACCATTCACTGCGGGCGCATGCTGACCGGAATAATGTTGAAATAAAAAGGGGAACGAATTTTGCTTCGTTCCCCCTTTTCGTCACAAAAGTTTCACTTTTGGCCGGATTAAACTGCTTTCAATTAATAACGTTTGCTAACAACGTCCCAGTTTATAATTTTCCATAATTCTTTCAGGTGATCGGCACGGCGATTCTGATAGTCTAGATAATAAGAATGTTCCCAAACATCGAATCCCAAGATCGGTGTTAATCCTTTTTTCACGGGATTGCCGGCGTTGCTTTCTTTTTCGATGGAAAGTTTGCCGCTACCGTCTTTGGCGAGCCATACCCAACCCGAACCGAATAATGTCGCTCCGGCTGCATTGAACTCTTCCTGAAATTTTTCAAACGAACCGAATTGTTCCTTAATTGCTTCGGCTAATTTGCCTTTCGGTTCTCCTCCTCCGTCAGGAGTGAATGAAGTAAAGTAGAGATTATGATTCAGTACTTGTCCTGCGTTATTGAATATTCCGCCGTCGCTTTCTTTCACGATGGTTTCCAGATCGGCGTTCTCGAATTGCGTTCCTACAATCAGCTTGTTCAGGTTATCCACGTAGGCCTGATGGTGCTTGCCGTAGTGAAGCTCAATGGTTTGTTTGCTGATAACCGGCTCAAGAGCATCGGTTGCATAGGGGAGTGCTACTTTTTCAAATTTCATAGTTTCTATATTTTTAGAATTATTATTTTCGTTATTTTTTGCGTTGCTGTTGCTGCAACTCGTCAACGTAAGACCGAGCGAAGCCGCGATGAATAGGAACAGTATTTTTTTCATTGTCACGTATATTTGAGTTCTGACTATATAACGAAATAGAGGAAATTTTGTTCGATATTATTTAGATCGATTCTTATTAATAAAAGCTAAAAACTTAAAAAAAGCCGGCAAGTATGTTGCCGGCTATTCTTCTTTTACTGTTAGACTTAACTGAAAATGCTAATCTCCGGAAGGCGTGCTGTTGTTGCCTTCGTTGTTTTTGTCGTCTTGCGAATCGCCTTCGGCATTGTTTTCTGCGGTTGCAGGCGCGGTATCGTGATGCGTATTCGTATCAATAAACGGATTTACGTCGTGCGGTTTGGACTGGATAACCTTATTCGGATTTTCGTCACCCTTGTTATTCTCCAATATCTCTTGCGAGCGGGATATCCATGGGCGTTTTCCGAAAATATTTTCCAGGTCTTCGGCGTAGATGATTTCCCTTTCCAAAAGAATGGTGGCAAGTTTGCCATGGCCCACGTTATGCTTCGAGAGTATCTCCTTGGCCCGTTCGTACTGTTCGGCGATCATGGCTTTCACCTCATCGTCAATAAGTTCGGCGGTGTCTTCGCTGTAGGGTTTGGAGAAATTGTATTCCTGTCCTGTTGAATCGTAGTAGGAGAGATTCGGTAGTTTGTCGCTCATACCCATGTACGTGATCATCGCGTAAGCTTGTTTGGTTACCCGCTCCAGATCGTTCATCGCCCCCGACGATATCTGTCCGATAAACAACTCTTCGGCCGCACGTCCGCCCAGCAAGGCGCACATTTCGTCGAGCATTTGTTCTTTGGTGGTGATTTGCCGCTCTTCCGGCAGATACCATGCAGCGCCCAGCGCTTTGCCTCGCGGCACGATGGTTACTTTCACCAACGGATTGGCGTGCTCCAGAAACCAGCTCAGGGTTGCGTGCCCCGCTTCGTGAATGGCGATGGAACGTTTTTCGTCCTGAGTGATGATCTTGTTTTTCTTTTCCAGCCCGCCGATAATTCTGTCCACGGCATTCAGAAAATCGTCTTTTTGTACGAATTTCTTTTTCTTGCGTGCCGCAATCAGGGCGGCCTCGTTGCAGACATTGGCGATATCGGCGCCGGAAAAACCGGGAGTCTGGCGTGCCAGAAATTCAATATCAACCGATTCGTCTATTTTTATCGGCCTCAGGTGAACCTTGAAAATTTCTTTCCGGTCGTTTAGGTCAGGTAGTTCTACGTATATTTGTCTGTCGAAGCGGCCTGCACGAAGAAGCGCCTTGTCCAGTATGTCCACGCGGTTTGTGGCTGCCAGAATGATCACGCCGCTGTTAGATCCGAAACCGTCCATCTCCGTGAGGAGTTGGTTCAGCGTGTTTTCGCGTTCGTCGTTGGAGCCCATGTTCACATTCTTTCCGCGGGCGCGCCCTACGGCATCAATCTCGTCAATGAAAACGATACACGGCGCTTTTTCTTTCGCCTGACGGAACAGGTCGCGCACGCGCGAGGCGCCCACGCCAACGAACATTTCCACGAAATCCGACCCCGAAATGGAGAAGAACGGCACGTTTGCTTCGCCGGCTACGGCTTTCGCCAACAATGTTTTTCCCGTTCCCGGAGGGCCTACCAACAGAGCGCCTTTCGGAATTTTTCCACCCAATCCGGTGTAATTGCCCGGATGTTTCAGAAATTCAACAATTTCCTGTACTTCTTCTTTCGCTTCCGAAAGGCCGGCAACATCTTTAAACGTCACCTTCACGCTGGAATCTTTATCGAAAAGCTGCGCTTTGGATTTTCCCACGCTGAAAATGCCGCCACCGCCCCCGCCGGCGCCACCGCCCTGCATGCGGCGCATCATCCATATCCAAAAGACGATGAGTAGAATAAAAGGAGCAGCCGTGAGCAACAAGCCCCATATTTCGGAAGAGGTGTCGAAGCGCACTTCCGTGGTGTAACCTTTTTCCGATTTCACCTTATCAATGAAATCGGAGGCGCCTTCCGCGGAAGGTATGTGAACCATGATCACAGGGTTCTTACCCACTTTATCGGCTTCTTCTCCAAAGATTTGCGCAACGGAGCCCGGTTTCACTTTGGCTTCGGCCATAGCTTTGTTCCCATAAATAACCACGCTCTCAATGCGGTCTTCTTCGATGTACTTTTGAAAATCGGACCAGGTTACTTCTTTCACGGTGGCATTTCCACCGAAAAAAAACAGCCCCATCAGTCCGAGAAAAACGATCGTATATATCCAATACGGATTGAAAGGCGTTTTTGGCGAATTATTATTCCTTTTCGGCCTAAGAGTAGGTTGTTTGTCTGATTTGTTATCTTTATCGTAATTATCCATTTATATAAGTTCCCAAAAATGAAAAGTGTGTGTGTGAATGTAACAATTTTGAAAGAAATAAGTTCTTAGACCTCTGTTGGAATCTTTTCCATGTTGGCATCTTCCCACAGGTTGTCCAGATTGTAGAAAGTGCGTAGTTCCGGAAGGAAGATGTGAACGATAACCGAGCCGTAATCCATCCCGATCCATTCGGAGCGTTGCTTTCCCTGAACGCGAATGGGGCTTTCGTCCGTGTTTTTCTTCACTATTTCCTCCACCGATTCGGCCAAAGCCGATACCTGCGTGGGCGTGTTTCCTTCGCAAATCACGAAATGGTCGCACACCGATCCCGCGATTTTTTTTAGATCAATAGTCGTGATGTTTTTTCCTTTCTTTTCCTGTATTCCTTCAATAATGCTTTGCAGCAGGTTGTTTTTTTGTTTCATTCGCTGTTTTAGTGAGTTATTGTTGCAAAGATAGGGCGTTTTTTCGAAAAAAGAGAATAAAAACCGATAACCTTGCATCTTATCTCTGCAAAAAGAATGCCAATCTTAATACGTATGATAATGAACCGGTTAATTGAGATGCGACCCGGTGAACAAAACCCCCCGATTTTTCATTGTAAGATAAACAACGAACGGATCATGGAAAAAATAGTTATCATTGGAGGCGATGCGGCGGGAATGACCGCAGCCTCGAAAATAAGGCGTACGGACAAAAAATGTGAAATCACGGTTTTCGAAAAAGGAGAACACACTTCGTATGCGGCGTGCGGAATTCCGTATTTTGTTGCCGGTTATGTGGATAAAAAACGGCATTTGATCGCGCGCACACCCGAAGAATTCGCCGAAAAACAACGCATCAGGGTTAACATCCGCCACGAAGCGATAAAAATAGACCGGGAGAGAAAAGAAGTGGAAGTGATTGATCTGAAAACGAAAAAATCGCTTCGTATCCCGTACGATAAGCTGCTGATCGCTACCGGCGCTTCCCCCGTTGTCCCGCATGTTGACGGCATAAAGGCTAAAGGTGTCTTCACGGTTTCCAATCTCACGGATGCGCAACGCATCCACCATTTCATTCAAAAACAAAAACCGAAAAAAGCCGTGGTGGTTGGTGGCGGTTACATCGGTTTGGAAATGGCGGAAGCCTTGCTGGAGCGAGATGCAGCGGTTTCGTTGATTGATATGTCGCCGCAGGTGATGAACACCATGGATGAAGATATGGCCGGTGTCATTCAGAAATATATGAAGAAAGAAGGCGTAAAGTTGTATCTGAACGAAGGATTAAAGAAAATTGAAAAAAACGAAAAAGGCGAAGCCATTGCCGTTGTAACCGATAAACACACGTTGCAAGCCGATTTGGTTATTTTGGGCATTGGCATAAAACCCAACAGCGGTCTGGCAAAAGATGCGGGACTGAAATTGGGCGAAAAAGAGGCTATCCTTGTTGATAAAACCATGAGAACATCCGATGAATTTATTTGGGCAGCAGGCGATTGCGCCACATCGTATCATTTGGTGAAAGAAAAACCCGTTTCCATCGCGCTGGGAACCGTGGCCAACAAACACGGGTTGATAGCCGGAACAAATATGAGCGGCGCCGACGAAGAATTCCCGGGTGTTATCGGAACGGCGATCACCAAATTCAAGGCGATGGAAATTGCCCGCACGGGCTTGTCGGAAAAAGAGGCTGCGGAGCTTAATATTCCGGTTAAAACCATCGTGATAACCAGCAAAACAAAAGCCGGCTATTATCCCGGCAGCGAAGAAATTACCGTGAAGCTGGTGGCCGAAGAGAGTTCGTTGCGCCTGCTTGGCGGACAAATTGTGGGTTTTGCCGGATCGGGCAAACGCATTGACACGCTTGCCGCAGCGATCACGGCAAAATTAACCGCCCGCGATCTGGCGTTCATGGATTTATCTTATGCTCCGCCATTTTCTCCGGTGTGGGATCCGGTACAAATTGCCGCGAGGCAGTTGATATAAATATCTAACCCTTCCCCGCTGTCGCGGTACTTCCCTTTATCAAAAGGGAAGAGTAAGAAATCAGCAAAATGTCCCCTTAATTTTAAGGGGACGAGCGAAGCGGAGGGGTTTAAAACAAGAGAGACGATGCGCGCATCGTCTCTGCCATAATTTTATTCAAAACCGGTCATCGGTCATCCGACATCTGACACCCCACATCCCGCATCAAAGCGTCTGCAGTTTCAGGTTCTTCCACTGCACCTTGATGCCGCCGCCGTCGTGGATTTGCAACGCGATGCGTCCCTGAGCCTTGCCGATCTTTTCGTCGGTTAAATCCACCATTTCTTCTCCGTTGAGCCACGTTTTCACGTTATCGCCCTGCACGAGGATGCGCATTGTATTCCAGTCGCGCGGTTTCAGGATGTTTTCCTTTCCGTCGGGAATTTGCACGAGCCAGCCACGTCCGTAGGATTCGTATATACCTCCGGTATCCATACCTTTAGGCGCTACTTCAACCTGCCAGCCGTTTACGATGGCGCCCGGCTCGATGAACGAACGGATAAATACGCCCGAGTTGCCGTTGGCCAGTTGTTTAAAGTCAACCGAAAGGTCGAAATCATCGTAATATTCGCGCGTTGCCAGGTAGCCGTATTGTTTGTCGGGGCCGCTTTCGCATACCAGCAGGCTGTCCTGAACGTACCATTTTTCGGTTCCGTATGGTTCCCATCCGGTGAGATCCACACCGTTGAACAGATTCACTTCTTTGGTTTTGCGCGGAAGCTCTTTTATTTTAATGTTACGGAACCATGCAGCCGAACCATGGTCTTGCAGACAGATCACCCCTTTGTGCGCCAGGCCGTATTCAGGAGCGTTTTCCCATTTTCCGCTGTGTTTACGGGCAAACCAATCGTCGGTCCAAGCTTCAAATTCCACTACTTTTTCGCCGTTGAGCCAATGTTCCACGTGTCCGTTATCGAAAACGATTTTCGATGTGTTCCATTCTCCGGCGGGTTTGATGATGAGTTTCGCTGAATCGGGAACGTACATGGCGTAATCGGCTGCGGTTTTTTGCCATTCTTCCAGCGGATCGGGAAATCCGAGGTTATCTATCAACTGATACTCAGGGCCCGTAACGTACGGCACGGCAAACTTGGGATTTTCAACCACGTGGTACAATACGCCGCTGTTTCCGCCGTCGGCGATTTTCCAGTCCCATGCCAGTTCAAAGTTCTCGTATAGCTTGTCCGTTACGATATACCCGTGCTCATCGGCGCCTTCGCCTTTGGCTTGGATCATGCCGTCTTCCACGAACCACGGAGCCGTAAGGCTGTCGCCGTTGTAATCGCGCCAACCTGTGAGGTCGGTTCCGTTAAATAGCAACTGCCATCCGGCAGCTTTTTCTTCCTCCGTCAACACGTTGTTTTCCACTACGGGTTTGCACGAGGTAAAAAGGATACCCATTGTCATAGCACACACAACTAAAATTTTCGATTTCATGTCTTTTTTATATTTAAAATGATATTCTTCCGAAGTTAAAGCGCAAAGATACTGAAATTTGAGAGAATAAGGATTGATTTGGATGATTTTTAGGAATTATCCGTGCTCGCGCGCGTTTCCAACACGCGTGTGTTGCGAAGCGAAAATTTTATGCCTGCCGTCAGATATACATTGCACATTGTCCACCTATCGGCGGAAATGTGCGCCAAAGCATGGCACAATCTTTTATGTAAGCGATATTTTTTCTATAGACCCGGCTCTGCAATTTATTTTTTCATTTCCCTTTTGTTCCTTTTTTGGGAGACGTATATTTTTTCTTTGGTTCCCGAAAGATTTCGAGTTGCCCATCGGCATTTTTATATGGTCGTTTGAGGCTAAACTGATTGACAATATGTTCAGGTACTGGGAGTTTATTGAGATTGCCCGGTTCAACTTTTATCGCTCCCGAACCGTAGCTTTTTCCCACTAGCTTTAAGTTTTCCAGCGTGTCGGGGTGATTTAGTGCTTTCCAAAGGTTGTCAACGTATTCGTAGTCGTCGTAAATGGGATAGACACACAGAAAACCGGTCAATGGCAAAACACCGGCTTCATTTTTAATAAACCTTGTGTTTCGTCTGCCAAGGTATGCAAACAATAACGAAGGAACTTTTCGTTGTTCCATTTTATACCATGGTTTTCGTTGTTGAATCAATGAACGTGAAGGGAGTTCCATTTCTTCTCCGACTTTTAAATAATCCTTTACGGATTTTGGATAATTTTCTTCACCGTTTATTGATAGCAGGTAAGTTGGACGATTTTGTCTGTCTAATTTCTCAACATCATCTATGGTTAAAACGCTTTTCGGTGCATCTTTTGTCCGGCCGACTGCTCTTTTGAGAAACTCTCTCGGTATTTTCAATTCTTTAACTTGGTTACCTGTCAAGAAGAAGAATTCATTGGAACCGGTTGCAATACCTCTCATTACATTGGCGAAATCATTTAAGTGAAATTTAAACCCGTTATGATTTTGTACAGGTCTTGATAATCCCGTGGCCAGTCCTTCTTTCAGACGGCGAGAAATTATTTCTAAACTACTGAACTCATTTAGTTTGAAATCAGAAGATATAAAGTGTAACAAATCGGCTGAGTATGCTTCATTGACTTTTACCCATTGCAATGTTTGTTGAGGTTTAGCATTTTTTATCATAAAAACCATTGCATTTGTATCAACATTTGGGAAAGGTGTAGCCCTTTCGTCAAATGTAATTACGCATTCAATGCAAAATTTTTCTGAAATCCACTTCCATAGATTTTTAGCGAATTTCCCTTCGCATGTGTCGGCAGGCATAATAAAAGCAAGTTTCCCGTTCGTTTCTAACAGATTTAGTGCTTGTATCAGAAAATAAACATGGTATCCTGCTCTGCCGTCAATCGAAATTCCTGTTATTGCAGATGCAATTTTTTTAAGATATGATTTAGTTTCCTTTTCAATTCTGTGATGTCTTATGTATGGTGGATTCGCAACGATAGCATTAAATCTTCTCGTAGGGGGGGTCTTTATAAAATCCCTGTTTTCAACGAAACATTTATCATTATTATAAATAGCGTCGGACAAAACATCAGGGTCAATATCGGTTCCAAAGAATGTGATGTTTTTCTTGTTCAGTTTCAATAATGCTTCATAAAAAGCGCCTCTTCCCGTTGCCGGGTCGAAAATTAAGTCGTTGCCGTTAGCAACATAAGATATCATTGCTTCGGCGACCCAACTTGGTGTCCAAAATTGCCCTTTGTCCCGAAGAGCCTCTCTTTCCTCCCAATTGGTTGGTAATTTTTGATGTGGCTTAATTTTTTCCATCAGAGTCGGTTTAATACATTAATCGCTTCATCTGCGATAGCCAAAGAACCGCCCTCAAACTTTACGTAAGGCAAAATATGCCCGTTTTTATCCTGTATGAAAGCTGGAATTAATTGAGGGTTTTCAATCGCGACGCCGAGGGGATAAGCATAGTGATAGTAATATTTGTAGATGGCTTTTTTTGTTGTCGCTCCTCCCGGAGCCTGAAAAACTTGTTCTGTTGGAAGAATGAGGCCTTCGTTTACGAGTTGTTCGGCCTTGTCAAAGGAAAGGCCATATGCTCTGTCAAAGAATACATGCCATACGTGGATTGGAATTTTGTTTTCTTTTTGCCATTTATTTAGAGGAATACGATCTTCCTCTTTGATAATGACGGTGGGTAAAACAGCCGTTTTGGGAAGGCCAATTTTACCCCCAAGTCTCTTTTGAGGTTTCATGGGCGTTTTGAAATCAGGCATTTTGTCAGCAACCCAAAGCGAATTTTCACATTCTACTGCAATGATTGCTTTTTGAACAAGAGGCTGCAACCTATCCTCTGTTATGAATGGAAGTTCCTCCTCACCGCCAATCTTATTCAAAAAGTCGTCAACAAATTCTCTGTCTGTACTTTTAAATATCAACAGGTCGGGACGCTTAATGTTTCCAAGTCCGGCAGCTTCTAACCGTTCAAAATACAATTCAAATGCTCTCACATCATCTGCTGGTGCTGTGCCGCTCGGGCCATAAGCAATTGCATAAAATTCGCCGGTTCTATTGACGGCATCAATCAACCGTTTTTCGCTCCATACTCCTTGAGACCATCGCATAAGAAAGTCGCTCCCACGTAGTTTTCTGGGATTGAGTAAAAAGTCAGCCCAAGATATTTCTGAGATACTTCTAAGTTCAAGTTCGATGTCTTCTGTTGATACAGACAGAATTCGTTCAAAAGGATGCATTTCAGTTGTTATATTTAAATCTCTAAACTTTTTCTTTTTCACAGATGTTCGGATTTTTTAATTCTAATAGTTTGCGATCAATCTCTTGATTTAGAATTTAGGATGCTGATTATAAGTGTTTTATAAAAACTTAAGCCTTCCGTTTACAAAAATAGCAATTTTTTTCAAAGGGTACAACTCAATGCTTCGATATGTGTTCGCATAATCTTTGTAATTTTCCGTACTTTCGCCGTACGAAAACAATGCTCAAAACCTTCTGAGGGTTTTGAGCGTTGTAACAGTACAAAAAACATTTCGAAGAAAACAGGATATTTTGGAAGTTATTGATTTTTCAACAGATATACGATTGGAGCACAAGCCGTTTGTAGCTACGCTGGGTTTTTTCGACGGCGTACACATCGGACACCGACACCTGATTAATCAGGTGAAAGCCGAAGCAAAACGGTTGCATCTGCCTTCAGCAGTGATCACGTTTCCGGTGCACCCGCGAAAGGTGCTGCAACAGGATTATCAGCCCAAGTTGCTTTGCGGCTACGACGAAAAACTCGACGCTCTGGAAACCACCGGCGTAGATTATTGTGTGAGCCTGCCGTTTACACCCGAATTGTCGCGCCTGACGGCGAAAGAGTTTATGTCGGCGGTGCTGAAAGAACAGATCGGTGTGCAGACGCTGGTTATCGGGCACGATCACCGGTTTGGACGCGACCGCGAAGAAGGTTTCGGACAGTATGTGGCTTACGGCAAAGAGTTGGGGATAGACGTGTTGCAGGCCACGGAGTTTCGTTACAACGATCACGACGTGAGTTCGTCGCAGATCCGCCGCCTGCTTGCCGAGGGGAAAATAACGGTGGCCAACAAACTGCTTTCGTATAATTACCGCCTCTCGGGCAAAATCGTGGAAGGCTATCAGGTGGGGCGCACCATCGGGTTTCCCACAGCCAATTTGCAGGCATGGGAGAAATTCAAGGTGATCCCCGCATTGGGTGTGTACGCGGTTTTTGTGCGCATCGGCAACGAAATTTACAAAGGCATGCTCTACATCGGCAAGCGGCCAACGTTGCAGCACAATGCCGAAATAAGCGTGGAGGTAAACATTTTCGATTTCGATGACGATCTGTACAACAAGTCGCTCACGGTGGAATTTATAGACTTTATCCGTGCCGACGAGAAGTTTGAGAATATGGAGCTACTGATACGTCAGATAAAACAGGATAAACTGACGGTGATGGAAAGACTGGATAATTAAAAAAAGGAGGCGAACATGAATTTTGCAACATTAAACAACGGGGTGGAAGTTCCCGTTCTCGGGTTGGGCACGTACAACATCGGACGCAGTGATGATGAGGTGTACAATGCAATCCGATCGGCATTGGACTTGGGTTACAGGCATATTGACACTGCCGCCATGTACGGAAACGAAGCGCCCATAGGCAAAGCCATCAGAGAAAGCGGCATCGGTCGCGAAGAAATTTTTGTTACCACCAAGCTTTGGGGCAGCGACGTTTTGAAAGGGAATGCCCGCGGCGCTTTTGAGCAGAGCATGCATAAACTGGACATCGGATACATTGATCTCTATCTGGTGCACTGGCCGGTGCGCGGAAATCATGTATCCGTGTGGTTCGATATGCAGAAGATTTTCCTTTCCGGTGCCGCAAAAGCCATCGGATTAAGCAATTACCTGAAACATCATCTGGAAGATCTGATGAAAGAAGCTTCGGTTGTGCCCGCGGTGAATCAGGTGGAATTGCATCCGTATCTGATCCAGCAGGAGTTAATTGATTATTGTGCCGAAAACGGCATTCGTCCCGAAGCGTGGAGCCCGTTGGGCAGTAGCAAAACGCGGCTGCTGGATGAACCGGTGTTGGTTGAATTGGCCGAAAAACACAACAAATCGGTCGCGCAAATCATTTTACGATGGAACCTGGAGCGCGGCGTAATTGCTATCCCAAAGTCATCGAGCCCTGAGCGCCAAGCCGAGAATATCGCTGTTTTCGACTTCCGGCTTTCGCAACCGGATATCGAAAAAATAAATTCGTTGGACAAAAATCACCGCACGGGCATTCATCCCGATAAGATTGAGTTTTAGTTGGGTTTCGGATGATGGGTTTCGGATGTCCGATGTAGAAACGCAATGCTTGCGTCTTCAAATACACGCCTGCAGCCAATAACGATTAATATATTCTTCTTTCATTCAGCGCACGCTGATAAGCGGCGGCATTACGGGCATGCTCAGCATGGGTTGTCGCGAAATTATGCCTGCCGGACAGATCGTCTTTCGCGCACATAAACAGGTAATTATTCTGATTGGGCGACAAAACGGCATCAATCCCTTTGATGGACGGCACGCGAATGGGCCCTGGCGGCAATCCCGTATGCAGGTATGTGTTGTAAGGCGACTCCACCTCCAAATGTTTGAAAAGAATGCGCCGCAACCCGAAATCGCCTACGGCGTATTTAACGGTGGGGTCGGCTTCGAGTTTCATGCCCTTTTTCAGGCGGTTAAGGTACAGACCGGCTACGATCGGGTATTCATCGGCATACGTGGCTTCTTCTTCCACAATGGACGCCAGCGTGGAAACCTGCACGGGCGATAGCCCAAGCTTTTTGGCTTTCGTCTTGCGGTCGTCCGTCCAGAAAGCATTGTACTCGCGTTTCATGCGGGCGAGCAACTTGTCAATGTCTGTATCCCAGTAAACCTGATACGTGTTGGGGATGAACATCGCAATAACGGTGTTCCCATTGAAACCCAGTGCGTTAATCTTGGCCGTATCGTTCAATGCATTGAGTAGCGAAACGCTGTCCATCATCAACTGCTGCGCTATGCGTCCGGCAAGGTTCGCTTTGGTGCGCATGTTATTGAAGGTGAGGTTCACGGGCGTTTGATCGCCGGCGCGCAGCACGCGGATGATATCGGGCATGGTCATGCCGTCTTTCACCGCGTAACGACCGGTTTTTACGTTGGACGGATAGTTCATGCGGTCGGCCAATATCCTGAAAATCTTTTCCGAAGGAAGACCGGCCTTTTCTTTCAGTTGAGCGACTACGTCTTCAAAATTTTCCCGCTCATCTACGAAAATATAGGCCGTTTCGTTCAGGTGAAAAGGCTTAAAAATACTGTTTTTTAAATAGATGCCGCCGGCAATCAGGATAAGCAAAACGGCCAATCCGATCCATAATCCTGTGTTTTTGCGGTGTTTATTTTGTTTCTGCTCCATTTGACTAACGTTTTGAATATAGAACGACGCAAATGTAGAAATATTTCCCGTGAAAATATCGCTTTTTCTTTGACAAGTTGAAAACTCCTTGTATATTTGCATCCGATTTCGGCAAAAATTCATAAGGAAGTGTGGGTGAGTGGCTGAAACCACCAGTTTGCTAAACTGACGTACGGGTTACCGTACCGGGGGTTCGAATCCCCCCGCTTCCGCAAATGTACTATGTTTACATCCTCTATAGCCCGGGTTTTGACCGTTTTTATATTGGGCAGACTCAGGATGTCCCGTCAAGGCTTATCCGGCATAATTCGGGTTACGAAAAATCAACTTCTCCATACAGACCTTGGGCATTGATGTTGAGTTTAGAAAAACAAACCCGTTCCGAAACAGTTGTGTTGGAACGAAAACTCAAAAATCTGAACAGAGAACGTCTTTTGGCATTTATTGAAAAATACGGCTAGGGTTCGAATGCTGACGAAGCATAGCTTGTCTGCATGCCGACATTTATCGTCGGCATCCCCCCGCTTCCGCAAAAAACCACTTGAAAAAGTGGTTTTTTTGTTTTATAAGCAACACAAAAGTTACTTCTCCCTGATAGATGCCAGTAGAACAGGTTTATGCAAAATAAAGCGGCAAAGGCCAAGAATGAAACAAACTTTCAGATTATCCACTTATAAGCTTTCTCTATGCCTTTTTTGAAAAATCTATCAAAAAAATATGTTGTAAAACATATTTTTCGTGTTTTTTTGTTGTATCTTTGCAGTGATTTTAATGGCAGGCGAGTTATTCGAAATCACATATTAGGTTATCACATACATACTGAAACGTGCTTCTTAAACCGGTTGCCGATGATCATGAACAATTAAAAAAAGAAACTATTATGACTATCAAAAACCTTACAAAAGAAGAAATTCTGTCTCAGATAAAGTATCTGGAGAAGAATATTTTTAATGGGTCTGCGATGAATATCTCATACAAAGTAAGCAGACTCAGGGAATTAAGATCGTGCTTGCAGCACTGAACAAACTATGAGATGTAAATGACATTTTGAAGCTGAGTAATCACTTTTCGATTACAGATGCTTTTCTTTCGAACTTATTTTAAACCAAATATTATCAAAAGCTGCTTTAGGGCAGCTTTTTTATTTTTGTTATTTTTAAGGCTTTTTTTATAGCAAAATTCCTCTCGAAAGCCTTGATATGGTTGAATTTTACTATATTTGCAGACGATATAACGACAAAAAGATAAAACAATCACATTATGAACCCTTTATCCGACAGATTAACGGCGCTTTCGCCATCAGAAACGTTTGCTATGGCGCAAAAAAGCAATGAGTTAAAAGCTCAGGGCATTGATGTAATAAACATGAGCGTGGGCGAACCCGATTTCAACACGCCCGACCATATAAAAGAAGCGGCCAAAAAGGCGATTGACGATAATTTTACCTTTTATTCGCCGGTTCCCGGATATCCCGATTTACGCAAAGCGGTGTGTGAAAAGCTGAAAAATGAGAATAACCTCGATTTCACGCCCGACCAAATCGTGTGCTCAAACGGCGCAAAACAATCGCTTTGCAATGCCGTGCTGGCATTGGTGAACAAAGGCGACGAGGTGATCATTCCGGCTCCGTACTGGGTGAGCTACCCCGAAATGGTGAAACTTGCCGAAGGGAAACCTGTTTATATTGAAGCAGGGATAGACCAGGATTTTAAGATCACCGCCAAACAACTTCAGAATGCGCTTACCTCCAAAACCAAAGCGGTGATCCTTTGCTCTCCTTCCAACCCAACCGGAAGCGTTTACACCAAAGATGAATTGCAGGGATTGGCCGATGTGCTGGCTAAATATCCGAATATTTTCGTGATCTCCGATGAAATTTACGAACACATCAACTACGTGGGCAAGCACGAAAGCATTGCACAGTTCGAGAACATACGCGAACGCGTGGTGGTGGTGAACGGCGTATCGAAAGGTTATGCCATGACGGGTTGGCGCATCGGTTGGATTGCCGCGCCAAAATGGATATCGTCTGCCTGTAGCATGTTACAGGGGCAATACACCTCAGGGCCGTCTTCCATTTCGCAGAAAGCGGCGCTGGCGGCTTATACCGGCGATCAATCGTGCGTTGAAGATATGCGTCAGGCTTTTGAACGGAGAAAAAAGCTGATCGTTGATCTGCTGAGCGAGATACCGGGCCTGAAAGTGAACGACCCGATGGGCGCGTTCTATATTTTCCCCGAATGCGACAGCTACTTCGGGAAATCGTATAACGGCAGGGTAATTGAAAATTCGCCCGATCTGGCGATGTATCTCCTGGAGGAGGGGCACGTGGCCTGTGTTGGCGGAGCGGCTTTCGGCGCACCCAAATGCATCCGTTTATCGTATGCCACTTCCGACGAAAACATCACGAAAGCCATCGGCCGCATAAAAGAAGCGCTGGCGAAGCTGGCTTAACCGAGTTACGGGCTGCGCGTGTTTCGCGTTACGAATCAAAAAAAGCATCGGCAGGTTTTTCCTGCCGATGCTTTTTTGTATAAGGCGTGAATCCTTAAAAAGAAACGTTGGCCATCACCGGAAAATGATCCGAAGGGAAATGTCCGTACTGTTGCTCGTTGAGAACGGCGTATTTGTTAACCGTTACGTTTGGGGTAACCCATATATAATCAATGCGATCTTTCATCGGAGCCTTCAGGTTGAAAGAATTGAACGTTCCTTCGGTGCCGTACGGCGGTTGCACGGAAATTAACCGGGAATCTTTCATCAAACCGTCTGTGTAGATGATCTGAATGGGCTCGTCGTCGGGCGTGGCGTTAAAATCGCCTGTGGCGAAAACCGGATTATTTCCCGCGACTTTCCTGATGCGTTCCAACAGCATCAGCGATGAGTTTTTACGCGCCACTTTGCCCTGATGGTCGTAATGAGCGTTGAAGAAATAAAACTCTTTCCCCGTGGTTTTATCTTTGAATTTTGCCCATGAGCAAATGCGGTTGCAGCACGTTGCATCCCAGCCTTTACTGGGTACGTTGGGCGTTTCCGAGAACCAAAAATCGCCGTTCTCAAGCACCTCGAAACGGTCTTTTTTGTAAACGATGGCCGAGTGTTCACCGGCATCCTTGCCGTCATCGCGCCCCGCGCCCACGTAGGCGTAATTGCCCAGTTCGAGGATGCCGTCGAGTTGATGTTTGAAGCCTTCCTGCGTACCGAAGATATCGAAATTGTGAAAACGAACCAGTTCTTTCACCATTTCTTTGCGGTGCGGCCAGGCGTCATCGCCGTCATTTTTGGTGTCCATGCGGAGATTGAAAGTCGCTACATTTACAATTGTCTGTTTTTTTGTTTCAGGCTGTTGCTTTATAGCCGAACACCCATACGATAATATCATGCCTAAAAAAACCATCATGGTTGCAAGTTTTTTCATAGTTCTATTTTTTGATGTTTACTTTTACCCAAACGGGCAGATGATCGGAAGCAAGCGGTTCGTTTTCCACCTTTGTTTCCAGTATGTGAAATTTGAATTGCGGGTTGTCCATCGCCAGCACGTAATCAATGCATTTGATAGGATTGACAACCGGAATAGTCGGTTGAAACGGGTTGTTTAAGATCATCCACTTTTCCGTTAGTTTTGCCATTTCTTCCGATTCCGGCGTAGCGTTCAGGTCACCGGCAAGGATCACCGGTTTATACGTATAGTTAGCGAGATATCTATTGATTTTTTCGGCTGACGCAATACGGTCTTCCTGCGTGAGCGACCAATGTGTGGAGCAAATAATGTAATCGGGCATCTCAACCACGAGCAAGCTGCGTTGTTCTTCTCTTCCCGGAAGGGAAACAGCCTCGTTGCGAAGCGGCTTCGTTTTGGTAAGCACGCCGATACCGTAACCTCCTCCCTGGTAATCGATGGATTTATTATAAGTAGCGTACATGCCGGTGCGTTTTGCCAATTCATCGAGAACCACCGCACCATTGCTGCGCGCTGTTGCGCTATCCAGTTCCTGCAACGCAACACAATCGGCGTTAATTCTTTTTATCACATTTGCCACCCGGTCATAATCCGTTACGTCGTCCATCCCCCGTGCGTTGCGAATGTTGTAGGAGAGGATTTTGAGGGTGCTTTTTTCCTTCGGTGAAAAACGGGAAGAAGTACAGCCGAAGGCTGCCATCAACAAAACAAAAAAAAGTGCGTATTGCCAGCGTATCATAGAAACCGGAATTTTATACTCCGTAAAGATACGTTTTTTCTCTTTGGATTGTTCTATTTCTTGGGAGATTTCGACATTATTTCCGTTTTACCTCGAATAGGATGGATGACTAAATCCCAATTTTCAATTGCCGTTTCTCAATTTATTACTACCTTTGCAACCTAATTTTCAACAGGGTGTAAAATTCATTATGAATAATAAATTTTCGGAATATAATCAGTTAGATCTTTCAGCGATTAATAAAGCATTGCTTAAGGAATGGGACGAGAAAGATGTTTTCAAAAAGAGCTTGGAAACACGCGCAGGGCATCCCGAATTCGTATTTTATGAAGGCCCGCCTTCGGCGAACGGAATGCCGGGCATTCATCACGTAATTGCCCGTTCCATCAAAGATATTTTTTGTCGCTATAAAACAATGAAAGGTTTTTTGGTGAACCGAAAAGCAGGCTGGGACACACATGGTCTTCCGGTGGAACTTGGCGTGGAGAAATCGCTTGGGATTACCAAAGAAGATATCGGTAAAAAGATTTCGGTAGAGGAGTACAACGCGGCATGTCGCACGGAAGTGATGAAATACACCAAAGAATGGGAAGACCTTACCCGAAAAATGGGCTATTGGGTGGATATGAGCGACCCGTACATCACCTATGACAACCGTTACATTGAAACGCTTTGGTATTTGCTCAAAGACCTATACGACAAAGGACTTATTTACAAAGGATACACCATCCAGCCCTATTCGCCTGCGGCGGGAACCGGATTAAGTACACACGAACTCAATCAGCCCGGATGCTACCGCGATGTGAAAGATACCACCTGCACGGCGCAGTTCAAGATAAAAAATCCGTTTCCGGAAATGGCGGAATTCGGGGAACCGTGCTTTCTGGCCTGGACAACCACGCCGTGGACATTGCCTTCCAACGTTTTGTTGGCCGTTGGCCCGAATATCGAATATGTAGGTGTTCAAACGTACAACCAATACACAGGGAAACCGATAACGGTTATACTGGCGAAAAGCTTGTTAAACGCCTATTTCCCGGAGAAAAATGCCGGATTATCGCTGGAAGATTACAAAGAAGGGGATAAAAATATACCTTTCCGTGTGTTGGACACGGTGTGGAAAGGGTCGGAACTGAAAGGATTGCAATATGAGCAGCTCATTCCCTGGGTAAAAGCATCAGAAAACGCTTTTCAGGTTGTTACCGGCGATTTCGTAACCACCGAAGACGGTACGGGTATTGTGCACATTGCACCCACGTTTGGAGCCGATGACGCGAAAGTGGGAAAAGAAAACGACGTGCCGGGCCTGACGCTGATGGATACCGATGGCAACCTTCGTCCAATGGTGGATTTAACGGGAAAATATTTCAGGATAGAAGACCTCGATCCCGAGTTTGTGAAAAACAATGTGAACGAGGATTTGTACAAGGAATATGCGGGACGTTACGTGAAGAATGAATACGCCCCCTCTAACTCCCCCGAAGGGGGAGAACAAAGCCCCTCCTTGGGAGGGGTTGGGGAGGTTACTACGCTGGATATTGACCTCTCCGTCATGCTCAAACAGCAAAATCGCGCTTTTCGCATAGAAAAACACGTGCACAACTATCCGCACTGCTGGCGCACCGATAAACCCGTTTTGTATTATCCGCTGGATAGTTGGTTTATCCGCACTACGGCTCGCAAAGAACGCCTCATTGAACTGAATGAAACCATCAACTGGAAGCCGCAATCCACCGGAACAGGCCGTTTCGGTAAGTGGCTCGAAAACCTGCAGGACTGGAATCTGAGCCGTAGCCGCTATTGGGGAACGCCACTCCCGATTTGGCGCACCGAAGATGGTAAAGAAGAAAAGTGCATCGGTTCCGTGAAAGAGTTGGTTGCCGAAATGCAAAAGGCGCTGGATGCGGGAGTGATGGAAGAGCTTCCCTGGAAAGATTATGATCTGAACGATTACAAAGACCTCGATTACGATAAAATAGACTTGCACCGTCCGTATGTGGATAACATCGTACTGGTTTCCGATAGCGGAAAACCGATGAAGCGGGAGCTTGACCTGATTGACGTGTGGTTCGACAGCGGCGCCATGCCGTTTGCGCAGGTTTTTTATCCGCATATTCCGGAGGAAGATTTCAAAAAAATATATCCTGCCGATTTTATCGCCGAAGGCGTTGACCAAACGCGCGGGTGGTTTTTTACCCTGCACGCCATCAGCACGATGGTGAAAGACAGCGTTGCTTTCAAAAACGTGGTTTCCAACGGATTGGTGCTCGATAAGAACGGCAATAAAATGTCCAAACGGTTGGGCAATGCCGTTGACCCGTTTGAAACCATTGAGAAATACGGTTCCGATCCCTTGCGCTGGTACATGATAACCAACGCTTCTCCCTGGGATAACCTGAAATTCGATATCGAAGGCGTTGAAGAAGCGCGCCGTAAATTCTTCGGCACGCTGTACAACACCTATTCCTTTTTCGCGTTGTACGCGAATGTGGACAACTTCCGCGATCAGTATCCGCAAGTGGCATACGATAAACGTCCCGAAATTGACCGGTGGATTCTGTCGGTATTGAACACGCTTATCAAAACCGTGGATGAGGCTTTTGAGGCATACGAGCCCACCAAAGCCGGACGTGCGATCACCGATTTTGTGAACGATAACCTCAGCAACTGGTACGTGCGGCTGAACCGCAAACGTTTTTGGGGTGGCGAGATGACGGACGATAAGCTTTCGGCCTATCAAACGCTGTACGCTTGTTTGGTTACCGTGGCAAAACTCATGTCGCCCATTGCGCCGTTTTATGCCGATAAACTGTATCTGGATTTGACTTCGGTTACGCAGAGCGAGCAATTCGAATCGGTTCACTTGGCCGGTTTCCCCACAGCCGACGAGGCTATGATTGATCCTCCGCTCGAAGAGCAGATGTATCTTGCTCAGGCGGCTTCGTCCATCGTGTTGGCGTTGCGCCGGAAGGTGAACATCAAGGTGCGCCAGCCTTTGTCGCAAATTATGATCCCCGTAACGGATGAGGCGCAAAAACAAAATATTGAAGCGGTAAAATCGCTTATTTTGAATGAAGTGAACGTAAAAGAACTCAATTTTGTGGATTCCACGAGCGGCATTCTGGTAAAACGGGTGAAACCCGATTTCAAGAAACTCGGGCCGCGTTACGGAAAGGTAATGAAACAACTGGCTGCGTTGGTTCAGCAAATGTCGCAGGAAGATATTGGTGCGCTGGAGAAAGACGGTTCGTTTGTCTTTGATATTGAAGGACAAAAAGCCGAAATCGTGACGGACGATGTGGAGATCATCTCCGAAGATATTCCGGGATGGCTTGTGGGCAACGAGGGTAAACTCACCGTTGCGCTGGATATCACCATCACCGAAGAACTTCGCAAAGAAGGCATCGCGCGTGAGTTGGTGAACCGCATTCAAAACCTTCGCAAAGCGAAAGATTTTGAGATTACGGATCGCATTTCGGTAAAAATTTCTTCAACCGGACAGTTCGACGGGGCCATAAACGACTACTCGGAATACATCAAATCGCAGGTTTTGGCCGACTCCATCACGTTTTCGACCGGGAAACTGGAAGACGAAATAGATATTGATGAACAGCCATTGACAATTCAAATCAAAAAAATAGAATAGAATCAGGGATTTTATACGTATCTTTGAACAAAATTTTTTAAGTGTACGTTAGAATACCACGAATTTAATAATAAGAACACGATAAAAGCAAATAGCTATGAGCGAAAAGACAAAATATTCGGATGAGGAACTGGCCGAATTTCGGACCCTCATCAACGAGAAATTAGAGAACGCCAAGCGGGAATATGAAAACCTGCGCGCAGCGGTGATGAATTCCGATGGTAACGACACCGTGGATACGTCGCCCACGTTCAAGATCATGGAAGAAGGCGCCTCCACGCTATCGAAAGAAGAAGCCGGCAGGCTTGCACAACGCCAGATGAAGTTTATCCAAAACTTGCAGGCCGCGCTGGTGCGTATCGAGAACGGCACGTACGGCATTTGTCGCGAGACCGGCAAACTCATTCCCAAAGAACGCCTTCGCGCCGTACCACACGCCACATTGAGCATCGAAGCTAAAGAAGGTAAAAAAAGATAAATGAACGCTTTTGAACTACGAAAGTCTTATACCGCCACCACGCGAAAGACTCACAAACAGGTTCGGGCGTAATTTTTTATGAAAAAAAATCTGAATAAAGGCCTCATAGCGGCACTCGTTGTCCTTCTGGTACTCATTATTGATCAATCATCCAAAATATGGGTGAAAACCCACATGGCCTTATACGATACAATAGACATCGCCAACTGGTTCAAGATATATTTTGTTGAAAACAACGGAATGGCTTTCGGGATAGAAGCGATGGGGAAATTGTTCCTTACGCTTTTTCGTATCGTTGCTTCAGTTGTCATCGCACTGTATATTGCCCGGTTAGTAAAACAGAACTATAAAACGGGGTTTATTGTTTGCGTTTCGCTGGTGTTGGCCGGTGCTGCCGGGAACATTTTCGACAGCGTTTTCTACGGTGAGATCTTCAATGCCAGCTATCAGGGGCATGTGGCATCGTTTGTCCCCTGGGGTGAAGGCTACGCATCGTTGTTTCACGGAAAAGTGGTTGATATGCTGTATTTTCCGTTGATAGAAGGCACGTATCCTTCCTGGGTTCCCGTTTTGGGAGGCCAGCATTTTTTGTTTTTTCGTTTTATTTTTAACGTTGCCGATTCGGCAATCACAGTAGGAGTAATCCTTTTATTGCTGTTCCATCGCAAAACGTTGTCTTATTCTCTTTTATCCGAAAAAGAGAAGGCAAGGCTGGAACAAGAAAAACTTGAGAAAGAAGAAATATAAACAGTGAAGCCTAAGCTTGTTGCATACCTGTTTTTTTTCGTTTTGTCGGGCATAATCGTTTCTTCCTGTATGAACCGGCCAAAGGAGGTGTTGAGCAAAAAGGAAATGGAACGCCTGATGTACGATGTATATCTCGCCGAAGCCATGATGGAAAACGATTATGCAACCTTTAACACACCGGAAAAAAAAGAAGCCTTCATTGATGAGGTTTTCCGGAAACACAAGGTTACGGAAGCCCGCTGGGATACTTCGCTTTCGTGGTACTCCGATCATATTGAGATTTACATCAAGATGAACGACTCCGTGAAAGCCCGTTTGCAACGCAGCCAAAAAGCCGTGGACGAGTTGGTGGCGCAAAAATATTCCCGGGAGCAGGAGCTCAACCGGCAGAACATGTCGCCTTCATATATCCCGCAACTGTACACGTTAGGGATGAGAGACGACGGCATGGGTTTTTCCTTCCGGCTGGATACGGCTGAAATTAACAAACGGATTGATCAAAACGATTTCGATTTTCGTTTTGATGTTCTCGGCATTTCGCCGCGCAACACGCCAAAGATAAAATCAATGCTGGTATTGGAGTATCAGGACACGATTATGTACAAAACCACGCCTGTTTATGCAAATCAGCAATATGCTATATCCGGGCAACGCTACATCGCGAACGATACATTGCAACAAATTGTCGGATTCATCCATTTGGAAAATAGAGAAACAGGTAATGAGCCCGGTATTCAGGTTTATAATATCACGCTGGGGAAGATGCATCAGCCGCAACCCCAGTCACTGCCGGAAAGGCAACCACGGCCACGTTTGCGAGACGGGCAGCCGGTTCGTCCTGAAGTAACGGGATCGCAAATATAAAAATTGGCAGCAGTTTGAACGTTAAAAAAAAGAGTTGAGATAAAAAGAGGTACAAATATTTACGTATTTTTGTCTTTATAAAATATTTAGCCAATACAAAAATCAATATATCAATACATTAAATTATTCAAAAAATGGAAAAAAAGAGAGTTTACACTTTTGGTAACGGTGCAGCCGAAGGCCGTGCAGACATGAAGAATCTGCTCGGAGGAAAAGGTGCTAATCTGGCAGAAATGAATCTGATCGGAGTTCCTGTTCCCCCGGGTTTCACGATCACGACGGAAGTATGCGCCGAGTACAATGAAATGGGAAAAGACCGCGTAATTGAATTGTTAAAAGACGAGGTCGAAAACGCCGTATCGCATGTTGAATCCCTGATGGGAACAAAATTCGGAGACAGCGAAAACCCCTGTTTGGTTTCCGTTCGCTCGGGAGCGCGCGTTTCCATGCCCGGTATGATGGATACCGTGCTCAACCTCGGGTTGAATGATGAGGTTGTGGCAGGCATCGCCAAAAAAACAGGCAACGAACGTTTTGCGTGGGATTCGTACCGCCGTTTCGTGCAAATGTACGGCGATGTAGTGCTTGGCCTGAAGCCGCAAAGCAAAGAAGACATTGATCCTTTCGAAGAAATTATGGACGAAGTAAAGGAAGCGAAAGGAATTACGTTGGACACCGACCTTACGGTTGACGACCTGAAAGAACTGGTGCAGAAATTCAAAAAAGCCGTAAAAGATAACACCGGAAACGACTTTCCCACAAACACATGGGATCAGCTTTGGGGCGCTATTGCCGCCGTATTCGATAGCTGGATGAACGAACGCGCTATTCTTTATCGCAAAATGAACAACTTCCCCGAAGAGTGGGGAACCGCCGTTAACGTGCAGGCGATGGTGTACGGAAATATGGGGAACACATCCGGAACAGGAGTTGCTTTCACCCGCGACGCCGCTACCGGAGAAGATATTTTCAACGGAGAATACCTTATCAACGCGCAAGGCGAGGATGTGGTTGCCGGTGTCCGCACGCCGCAGCAGATCACCCTCGAAGGTTCACGCCGCTGGGCGCAGCAACAGGGCATTTCGGAAGAAGATCGCGCTGCGAAATATCCTTCGCTCGAAGAAGTGATGCCCGAATGTGCCAACGACCTGATTGAAGTTCAACAAAAGTTGGAAGATTATTTCAAAGATATGCAAGACCTTGAGTTCACCATTCAGGATGGTAAGCTTTGGTTACTGCAAACCCGTAACGGCAAACGTACCGGAGCAGCTATGGTGAAAATAGCCATGGACATGCTTCACCAGGGAATTATTGACGAGAAAACAGTGTTGAAACGCTGCGAACCCGACAAGCTGGATGAACTGTTGCACCCTGTTTTCGATAAGAGGGCGCTGGAAACGGCAACGCCGATGACGAAAGGCCTTCCGGCTTCTCCCGGCGCGGCTTCGGGACAAATTGTGTTCCACGCCGAAGATGCCGAAGAATGGCACGGCAAAGGCAATAAGGTGGTTCTGTGCCGCATCGAAACATCTCCCGAAGACCTTCGCGGAATGAACGTTGCGCAAGGTATCCTCACGGCGCGCGGCGGTATGACATCGCACGCCGCTGTAGTTGCCCGCGGTATGGGAAAATGTTGTGTATCGGCAGCAAACGATTTGGTTATCAATTATAAAGAGAAAACGCTTACCGTTAAAGGAACCGTCCTGAAAGAAGGCGATTGGATTTCACTGAACGGTTCAACCGGTATGGTTTACGAAGGAAAAGTACCTACACAGGATGCTGATCTGGGAGGCGATTTTGAAGAGTTGATGACGCTCTCCGATAAATATGCCCGCTTGAAAGTTTGCCAGAATGCCGATACGCCGCGTGATGCCGCTACCGGCCGCAGATTCGGCGCCATGGGTATCGGTTTGTGCCGTACGGAACACATGTTCTTCGACGACGATAAGATCATCCCGATGCGCGAGATGATTTTGGCGAAGGACGAAGCCGGACGACGCGAAGCATTGGCAAAACTTTTGCCGTTGCAAAAAAAGGATTTTATCGGCATTTTTGAAACCATGCACGATTTGCCCGTAACCGTTCGTTTGCTCGATCCGCCATTGCACGAGTTCGTTCCGCACGATGAAAAAGGACAACAGGAAATGGCCAAAGTAATGGGCATTTCGTTTGACGAAGTTCACGAACGCGTGAACGGTTTGCTGGAAGCAAACCCGATGCTCGGATTGCGCGGTTGCCGCCTCGGAAATTTATATCCCGAGATCACCGAAATGCAAACACGCGCCATCCTTGAGGCCGCAATTGAATTGAAAGAAAAAGGCGTAAAAGTGATCCCCGAGATCATGGTTCCGCTCACCAGTATTTTATTTGAATTTTTGGCACAAAAAGATGTGATTGACAATACGGCGAAGAAAGTTTTCGAAGAAAAAGGCGACAACATTGATTATAAGGTGGGAACCATGATCGAAGTTCCGCGCGCAGCGCTCACCGCTTATAAGATCGCAAGAGCGGCCGAGTTCTTCTCCTTCGGAACAAACGACCTCACACAGATGACGTTCGGTTACAGTCGCGACGATGTGGCCAAATTCCTTCCGTTGTACCTCGGCAAAGGCATCCTGAAACAAGACCCGTTTGCAGTGCTCGATCAAAACGGTGTGGGACAGCTCATTAAGTTGGCAACCGATACCGGTCGCGAAGTTCGTCCCGAACTCAAATGCGGTATTTGCGGTGAACACGGCGGCGAGCCTTCATCGGTTAAATTCTGCCACAAAGTTGGTCTGGATTATGTTTCCTGTTCGCCCTTCCGCGTGCCCATCGCACGTTTGGCGGCAGCTCAGGCAGCAATTGAATAAAACACAGAGTTATTTAAATACGGAACGAAGGTGTTCGGGGTTTCCCGGACACCTTCGTGTTTTTTACCCAAAAAGACACGTAAATTCTCCCGAAATATTATTTTTCGTTTGCTAATTTTCACTATCTTTCGCCTCGAAAATCCGAATCATGTAAAAACCCGTTTTATAACATAAAAAAGAATCCTATTTTCGATAGAAAACACATTTAATATTCACTAAAACATGAT
>JAQVEB010000179.1 GCA_028698105.1 Petrimonas sp.
TTGAATTAGGTTGAAGCAGATTGACTGAGATTGATTAAGGACGGTTTCAATCTTTCTCAATCAATCTTTTTCAATCTATTTACTCCAACATTTTAATTGATTCCTTAATAATTTCAATCGCTTCGCGTAGTTGCTCTTCGGTGATAACCAGCGGCGGTGCAAAGCGGATGATATGCTGATGTGTTGGCTTAGCCAGCAGGCCGTTCTCGGCCATCTTAACGCACACATCCCATGCTTCTTTTCCGTTGTGCGGCTCGATAACGATGGCGTTGAGCAATCCTTTTCCACGGATTTGTTTGATGAACGGACTCTCGATTTTCGCCATTTCCTCGCGGAATATTTTGCCCAGATACTCGGCTTTCTCCACCAGATTTTCTTCTTTTATCACTTCCAGTGCAGCGGTTGCCACTTTGCACGCGAGCGGAAATCCGCCGAAAGTTGAGCCGTGTTCGCCCGGTTTTATCGTGAGCATGATCTCGTCATCGGCCAGCACGGCCGATACCGGAAGTACGCCGCCCGAAATGGCTTTCCCCAGGATCACAATATCGGGGCGTACGCCCTCGTGTTCAGAGCACAGCATTTTTCCGGTGCGTGCAATGCCGGTTTGCACTTCGTCGGCAACGAAAAGAATATCGTTTTGTTTGCAAAGGTGATAGCAAGCCTTCAGGTAACCGTCGTCGGGGACAAAAACGCCGGCTTCGCCCTGGATGGGTTCCACAAGGAGTGCGGCAATTTTATCGCCTTTTTCGTTGAAAATTTTCTCCACGGCGGCAACATCGTTGTAAGGAATAATTTCGATGCCGGGCGTGTAAGGGCCGTAATCTTTTTTTGCATCGGGATCGGTAGAGAGCGATACAATGGTGATTGTTCTTCCGTGGAAATTCCCTTCGCAGGCCACGATTAGGGCTTCGTTTTCGGGGATTCCTTTTTTCAGATAACCCCATTTACGGGCAAGTTTGAGAGCCGTTTCCACCGCTTCGGCTCCCGAGTTCATCGGCAACACTTTGTCGTATCCGAAGAAGTTGTGGATATATTCCTCGTACGGGCCCAGACAATCGTTGTAGAAAGCGCGCGAGGTGAGGCAGAGCGTTTCGGCCTGATCCGAAAGCGCTTTCACGATTTTCGGATGGCAATGGCCTTGATTTACTGCCGAATAAGCCGAAAGAAAATCGAAATATTTCTTCCCGTCCACATCCCAAACGAAAGCGCCCTTGCCTTTCGATAAAACAACGGGCAGCGGATGATAGTTATGCGCACCGTATTTATCTTCAAGATCAATAAATTGTTGCGATTTTTGCGATACAGTCATAAAAAAATAGTTTTTAAAGTTAAAAAGTTAATGTGTGGTTTTATTGAGTTGTTATTGTTCAGTTAGCGTTAAATTCCTGAATTGAATTTCTTTTCCTTCGCTTTGAAGGCCGATGTAGCCTTCTCTCGCCGTGCTTGTTCCGGTATTTTGGAGTACATTGTTTATAAAAACGTTCACAACGCCGTCTTGCACGGTGATTCTCACATGGTTCCATTCGCCGGTGGGTTTTTCGCTCGACGGTTGTTGTTTGGCGATCACGGGAAACTTCGGACGTTCCGTCACCCCTTCGGGAAGTTTGTATTCTTTCATATCGGAACCGTTAAGGAGAACAAAATCTCCGGCTTGTCCCGCTTTTAGCTGGCACTCGATTCCTTTCGGAAACGGGTTGGCAGGGTCTTCGATCAGCAAGAAAATTCCGCTGTTAGTGGCTTCACCTGCCCACCGGTATTCCAGTTCCAGAGTGTAATTTGCATATTTTTTCTTTGTGTACATGTAGCCTAATGGCTCTCCTTTAATGGAAATTACGCCATCTTTCACCGAATAAACGTTTTCCCCGGGAACAGCGTCGTTCTCGACAACGAAATTCCAGTTTGTCAGGTCTTTACCGTTAAAGATCGTCTCTTTCTGTTGGGTGCAGCCCGCGGCGATCAACGCCAACGCTACAATAGCCGATAAAAATGTTTTTTTCATCTTGATTTAAACTAAAAGATTATGTATGTGCTTCGTTACAAAGTTAATCTTTTTACGCAGATAAACCGCGTTATTTTGAAACAAAAGTTGAAACGGGTGTCTTTCGTGGCAAATCTTTTACGTTGATTTGCCGATAAGGAATAGATTATAAGTTTTTTTCAGAAATTATAGTGAACTGAAAGCAATAAGATTATGTATATTTGCACGAATTTAAGTATGTTGGGATGAAGAAAACGCGCTTTCTGTGGGTGGACGACGAAATTGATCTGCTAAAACCGTATATTCTTTTTTTGGAAGAAAAAGGATATGAGGTGGAGAGCGTGAACAATGGGCACGAAGCCATTGACCGTTGCCGGCAGACACATTTCGATATGATTTTTCTGGACGAACACATGCCGGGTATTTCGGGACTGGAAACGCTGACGCGGATAAATGATTTTCTCCCCGATACTCCCGTGGTGATGGTTACGAAAAGCGAAGACGAAGGGATTATGGATAAGGCCATCGGCAAGAAAATAGCCGATTACCTGATAAAACCCGTCAATCCCAACCAAATCCTGATGACCGTTAAGAAACATCTGGATAAAAATGAAATTATTCGCGAAGCGAATACGGTAAATTACCGCGATGAATTCGGTTTGTTGAGCACGGAAATCAACAGTTGTGCTTCTCCTGCGGATTGGGTTTCGTTATACAAAAAACTCGCGCATTGGGACGTGGAACTGTCGGAATCGCAACATCCGATGAAAGAACTGTTAGAAATGCAGTATGCAGAAGCCAACAATGCTTTCGGCAAATCGGTGAAACAGCACTACCTTTCCTGGTTGCAAGCGACAGACAAGCAGATGCTTATGAGCCATTCGGTTTTTAGTGACATCGTTTTTCCTTTGTTAGACCGGGGAGATAAAGTGTTTTTCATTCTCATTGATAATTTTCGATTCGACCAGTGGCTTGTCATAAAAGACCGTGTTGCACAGCAATTTACCTACGCGGAGGGCGCATATTTCAGTATTTTGCCTACGGCAACGCACTACGCGCGCAACGCGCTCTTCGCGGGTTTACTGCCCGGAGAGATCGCTGAATCTTATCCCCAATTTTGGGTGGAAGAAGGCGAGGAGGAAAGCAAAAACCAATTTGAGGAAGAACTTCTTGCTGCGCAATTGAAACGTTCCGGGCGAAAAGAGCCGTTTTCGTATCGCAAGATAAACAACACGCAGGAGGCGGAACGGTTGTTGAATTCGTTTTCTGTTCTCGAACAAAAAAGTCTGAATGTGCTGGTTTACAATTTTATTGATATGCTTTCGCACGCAAGAACAGACTCAACCATGATTCGCGAACTGGCGCCCACCGAAGCGGCATACCGCTCGCTCACGCGATCCTGGTTTCTGCACTCGCCTATGCTGGGTTTGTTGCAAAAAATAGCGGAAAAAGGCTACAGGGCTGTAATTACAACCGATCATGGAACCATTCGGGTGAAAAACGCGCTCAAAATAGTGAGCGACAAAAGCACAAACACAAATTTGCGATACAAGCTCGGTAAAAACATGGAATACGATGCCAAAAAAGTGTTCGAGATCACGCAGCCCGCGCAATACGGCCTGTCGTCTCCCAATCTGAGCTCGCGCTATGTTTTTGCCACAAGCAACGATTTTTTTGTTTATCCTACCAATCATAATCAATACGTGTCCCATTACGAAAACACGTTCCAGCACGGCGGCATTTCCATGGAGGAAATGATTGTGCCGCTTATAACTTTGCAAGCCAAATGATTGTAAAAGACAATTAAAATGATTACTTTTGATAACGAATTGATTAAATGAATCGTATAAAAAATGAATTACAACATATCATTATCGGAGATGGACAAACTGGCGTTGCAAGCCAACTCAAAAAAACGCAAATCTTCCTTAGAAGAAATGCGCAAGCAAGTGGACACAGTAAGCCGGAAAAGTCTTTCAAAAGACAAGAAGAGGCCGGCTTAAAACGATTTGCAGGACGTCAGAACCTTTTCTACAACGGACCTGTTTCAGAAAATAATTTTATCGCACGCGGTGCCGAGCAACGGGTTTATCGTTTTGACGATTTTCACGTTTTCAAGCTCAATGAAAGCATTTTCTATGAATCGTGGCTGGATTATTTTAACAATTTGCTTATTCACAATTACTTCTTTAAATCCACCGCTTATGAATTTTTAGGTTTTGTGGTGGAAAATAATACGCTCAACGCAGTTGTTAAGCAGGAATTTGTTACGGATGCGTTTCCGGCGGATTTACAAGTCGTGAAACGTTTTTTAGAATTTAACGGGTTTATGAATGTCCGCAGGAACGATTACGTAAACGAAGAATTGGGATTGATTTTTGAAGATTTGCACGATGAAAATGTCCTTTCGAAAGACGGCATGTTGTATTTTATTGATACCATTTTTTATTTAACGGAAAAATTTTATTCAACGTAGTAAAGTTTAAAAAAACGTATCATTCTTTTTCCGCAACGGGAAAGGCGCCTTGCGGTGAAACTTGTCCGCCTTCCGGCGGAAACCGCATAGCGCGTATGAGAATTTTAGATGCGTAACTTATTTTTCAAACTTTATTTGTTTTTTGATAAAAACATGCAAATAGAGATTACCGATATTTCAGAGATACAGCAAGCTGCCCGTCAGTTTTTGTCGGAAATGGACGACGAAAAAGTATTTGCTTTCTACGGAGCTATGGGCGCCGGAAAAACCACGTTCATAAAAGCCTTGTGTGAAGAAATGGGCGTTCGCGAAACGGTTGCCAGCCCAACATTCGCGATCATTAACGAATACAAGACCGACAAAGGAGAGCCCGTGTTTCATTTCGATTTTTACCGCATCAACAAGCTTGAAGAGGTGTTCGATTTCGGCTACGAAGATTATTTCTATAGTGGTAATCTTTGTTTCATTGAGTGGCCCGAGCTGGTTGAACCGGTTTTGCCGGAAGATGTAGTGAAAATTTCTATTCGCGAAACGGGGGGCGGATCACGCATTGTGGAATCCGTCAATTAAACTAATCGTCGAAAAAAACATCCTAATAGATATATTTTTTAGAACAATGTCAATGAAGAAAATAATACTTACCCTTTCCATCATAATTGCTTCGCTCTCGGCATCGGCGCAGGTAAATACCGATCGGGTGATGATGATCGGACGTAACGCGCTCTATTTTGAGGACTATGTGCTTGCCATACAGTATTTTAATCAAGTAATAAACGCCAAGCCTTATTTGGCCGATGCGTATTATTATCGCGGAATGGCCAAGTTTATGCTGGACGATTTCAAAGGTGCCGAAGAGGATTGCAGCTTGTGTCTGGAACGCAATCCGTATTGGACGGCAGCCTATCAGTTGCGCGGAGCCGCGCGGCAAAATCAGGATAAATTCGAGTTGGCCGCAGCCGATTACCAGCGCAGTCTGGAGTTTTTCCCCGAGGACCGGCTCACGCTCGTGAACATGGGGATCGTAAATATCGAAATGAAGAATTACGATATCGCGGAGAAGTTTTTCGATGTTCTCCTTCGTCGTTTTCCCGATTACGTTCCCGGCTACCTGACCCGCGCACAAATGTATCTCGAAGAGAAAGATACCACAAAAGCGATGGCCGATTACGATAAAGCCATTGCCGTTGATCCGTACACCGCACAATCGTTTTCTGCACGCGGTTTGCTGAATTATCAGCTAAAAGATTACAATAAGTCACTCGCCGATTTGGACGAAGCGATACGCCTCGATCCTTATTTTGAAGGAAATTACATTAACCGCGGGCTGGTGAAGTATAACCTAAACGATCTTCGCGGAGCGATGGCCGATTACGACAGGGTGATCCAAATGGACGAAAATAGCCTGATCGCCCGATTCAATCGCGGGCTCCTTCGTGCGCAGGTTGCCGATAATAACCGTGCGATCGAGGATTTCAACAAAGTGCTGGAACTGGAACCCGATAACAATATTGCGCTGTTGAACAGAGCCATGTTGAACATGGAGATCAACGATTACAAGAGCGCCTTAACGGATTTGAACCTGGTACTGAAAGCGCATCCCGATTTCTTCCAGGGCATTTACACCCGGGCGGATATCAAACGTAAAATGGGCGATCTGAGCGGCGCCGAACGCGATTTTTACCTGGCGCGCAACGAAGAAGCCAAAGCGCGTAAAAAGTTGTACTCCGGACAAACTTCCGGTAAACCGAAAGAAGAAACCAAATCGAAAGAAACGCGCGAAACAACCGATAACGACATCGAGAAATTCAACATGCTGGTGGTAGCAGATAAAGAAACCGAACAAAAGAACAAATATCAGAGCCAGAGCAGGGGTAAAGTACAAAACATGAACGCAAGCGTGGAGATGGAACCCCGATTTGTACTTACCTATTACGAAAGGCCGTATGAAGTTCAACGTCCGGTCTATTTTTCACAAGAACTTGATCAATAGAGCGGGAACCTCGGCCTTACGTGGAAGCTGCGTATAACCAACAATGAAGCTCCGCTTA
>JAQVEB010000180.1 GCA_028698105.1 Petrimonas sp.
GCAATTACACCTTGGATAACGTGCCGGGCAACGGAACTATTGTTTTCAGTTACATTGGTATGACCACGGTTGAAGAACCCGTCAACGGACGTTCAACCATTAACGTGCAGTTGGCGGAAGATGTGCATAAGCTGGACGAAGTAGTGGTTATTGGTTATGGAACGGCTTCGCGAAGAGATATCACAGGTTCAATTGTCAAAGTATCATCCAAAGAACTGACCGGAAAGCCGAACTTTAACCCAATTTCCTCCTTACAGGGAAAAGTAAGTGGATTGAGTGTCGTTAATAATGGGATACCTGGTTCGGAGCCGGATATACGAATTCGCGGTACGGTCAGTTTAAATCAGACGAAACCCCTTTACATTGTTGACGGGATTTTTAATGATAATATCAACTTTGTGAATCCTTCGGATATTGAATCAATGGAAGTATTGAAAGACCCGTCTTCGCTGGCTATCTTCGGGGTAAGGGGCGCTAACGGCGTAATCATCATTACAACGAAAAAGGGCCAGCAAGGTAAAGTTAATGTAAATATCAGTTCGTCCCTCGGAGTAAAAAACATCGTTTCGATTCCGCAAATGACTGACAGGAACGGGTTTATCAAATTATATGATGAACAAAGAGCTAATCAGGGAGCTGTTCCTTACACCGATTACGGCCTTTTTAACGGAAACACAAACTGGATTAATGAAATTCAGAAAAAAAATGCGCTGGTAAATATCAACAATATCAGCATTAGTAGCGGAAGCGATAAAAATAAATTATACATCGGCTTAGGCTACATGTCGGAACAAGGATTAATCAAAAATGAGCAATATAACAAATTTACGGCTTCCATAAATGACGAAATAAATATTACCAACAATCTAAAAATCGGAGTTGGAGCCAACGGATCGAAAGCAATATTGCCACAGTATCACAACTTTATATCCGCATTAAATGCTACGCCCATCGTTGAACCTTTTAATTCAACTTATGGAGTGTATAATAAACTTCCTGATCAAATAGGCGGTCCTCAAATCGGGAACCCACTCTTGTTTGTTGAAGGAACAAAAAATACAAGTTTAGCCGAAGAGTATCGTGTTTTAGGCAACGCCTTTCTGGAATATATTTTCCTCAAGAATTTCACTTTTAAAATGAGTTATTTCGCCGATTTGGGATTCAACAACGGCACAGGATATACCCCCTTGATTAAAGTTTATAATGCCGAATCAAATCAGGTCGTTAATTGGAATTCGAAATCGGCTGTTTCGCAATATAAAAATCAGTATGCCAAATACCAACAAGATTACTTATTGACCTATAAAAATCAATTTGGAGACCATGGTTTGACGCTTTTGGGTGGTTTTACAACCTATTATGAAAACTACAGCCAAATAAGCGGAAGTATTTCGCAATACGCCGGTGGCGATCCGATACCGAACGATAAACGATGGTGGTATTTGAATGTGTATCCTTATGGCGATCCGGAATCGCAAAAAAACAGCTCAGACCAATGGGAGCGTTCTACTGTTTCCACACTGTTCAGGGCACTTTACAATTATAAAGGGAAATATAATCTGAGCGCTTCATTTCGCCGCGATGGTTCGTCCGAAATTTCACCAAGCCACCGTTATCAAAATTTCTGGGCATTGGGCGCAGCATGGTATGTAACTGAAGAAAACTTCATGAAAGATCAAAATTTCATCAATAATTTAAAGATAAAAGCTTCACTTGGTCAACTAGGTAATCAATACACAGACGTTCATTACCCCTATTTCCCTAATTATCAGGAAGGATCCACGGCGGTATTTGGAAATAATCTGGTTCCAGCTTATGTGTTGGCCTATAAGAACACACCCAATTTGAAGTGGGAAACTGTTGACGCATACGAAGGTGGATTTGAAATGGATGCAATGAACAATAGATTACATTTCGAAGCAAATTATTTCGATAAACGAACCAAAGATTTGCTCACGATGGTTAACGATGGCGCTAATGATTTTTACATGAATGCGGGCTCCGTTAAAAGTTCCGGGTTCGAATTCTTGTCTTCCTGGAATCAAACGGTGAACGATGATTTTAATTATACAATTTCCGGAAATTTAACCACAATGAAAAGTAAGGTATTAAGTGTTTGGAAAGATGGATATAAATACTATTCCGGAAATTCAGTAACAGAAGCTGGTCTGCCTATTGGTTACTTTTACGGGTATGTGGTAGATGGAATTGTTCAATCTTATGCCGACAAGTTGGCCAGTCCTGTGAACACCTTAGGTGATTATGGGCCAGGAGATTTGAAGTTTAAAGATTTGAATGGGGATAATAAGATCACCTCGGATGACAGAAAAATGATCGGAAACCCAACGCCCGATTTCACGTATGGAATTTCAACAACCTTAAATTACAAGAATTTTGATCTGACTATTGATTTCCAAGGTGTTTATGGAAATGAGATTTGGCGTGCCTGGGGCAATGGTTCCACATATTCCGTATTTAATTATCGGAAAGCACGATTGGATAGATGGACGGAAGCAGGCTCCTCAAATTGGGAACCGCGCGTTGGAAACGATGCCATCAATAATTTACCGTCAACCTACATGATTGAAGATGGAAGTTATTTCAGATTGCGTAACTTACAATTAGGTTACAACGTTCCAAAGAAGGCCCTGTCAGGTTTGGGAATTAACTCCTTACGATTCTATCTAAGCGGACAAAACCTATTCACGTTGAAAAATAATTCAGGATTCACACCCGAAGCCGGCGGTTCAGCCATCTCTTTTGGAGTTGATGACGGAGGTTACCCGGTTCCCGCTGTTACCACTTTAGGAATTAACATTACATTATAACTAATAACAAACAGAATATTATGAAACGAAATAAATATCTCTTACTCAGCATAATTGTTTTGGTTACGTTTCTATCTGGCTGCTCGGATTTTTTGGATCGCAAACCATTAGGAACAGCCACTGAAGGAGATTTAACCGTTGGTGGTGTTGAAGGAAAAGTATTCGGATTGTATGGCGATTTTAGATTGGAAGGAGTATCCGGACTTCCAATGATATTCATGCACACCATGCGTAGTGACGATGCAATAAAAGGAAGTACTCCCACCGACGGAGCCAACTATGAGCAAATGGCCGACTACTTCAAGTATGACAAATCAGACGGCTGGTTGAATTTGGGTTATTGGAATGATCACTATAAATTAATCTACGACTGCAACGATGTTTTGCATCAAATAGATTCATTGAATTTATCTACGGAAGGCGATATCATTAATGAAGCCGAAGCAAGATTTTTCAGAGCATATTCCTATTTTGATCTTGTAAGAACCTACGGAGAAGTTCCTTTAATTGATTTCAAAATTTATAACATAGGTGATGCAAATATTGAGAAATCAAGTGTAGATAAAATATATGCGTTTATTGACAGTGATTTGGATTTTGCATCAACCCATTTGCCCGCATCATGGAATAGTACATATACCGGAAGAGCAACTAATGGAGCAGCTAATACATTATGGGCAAAAACAAAGTTGTATAGAAAAGACTGGGCAACAGCTCTAACCAAATTGAACACAGTAATCAATTCCGGTACTTATTCATTGCTGGATTCTTATAATAAATTCTTCACCGAAGAAGGGGAAAACTCAAGCGAATCCATCCTCGAGGTTCAAATGTACGTTAATGCCAACGGTAGTGTAAGCTACAGCAATAACCACAATGGAGCTCAAGGTGTACGCGGTAGCGGCGATTGGGATTTAGGATGGGGATGGAACGTCCCCAGCCAGGATTTGGTGGATTCCTACGAAGCAGGTGATCCGCGCAAGACAACCACAATTCTTTATTCCGGCGGCTCCGATGGTTATGGATTAACTGTGCCTGCTTCATTAGGTACCATCCAGCCGTACTGGAACAGAAAAATATATTCAAATCCGGCTCGAAGAGCTGCAACCGGGATAAAATATGCCAACTGGCTTAATATTAGAATCCTGCGATATGCAGATGTGCTATTAATGGCCGCTGAAGCAGCCAATGAAACGGGAGATACCACCACCGCTTTATCAAATCTCGAAAAAGTTCGGGCAAGAGCCAGGGGTACTTCAAACGCGCTGCCGGTAATTAATACTACAAATAAAGATGCTCTGCGAACTGCAATTAAAAAAGAACGAAGATCCGAATTTGCCATGGAGTATGAGCGGTTTTTCGATTTGGTTCGCTGGGGTGATGCCCAAACAGTATTGGGAGGAAAAGGTTACACGGATAAATGTAAATATTATCCCATACCGCAATCCATTATAGATAAAGCACAAGGTAAATTGACACAAAATCCGGATTGGAATTAGTTTAAAAACACTCGAAACAGAATATACATATGAAAAAAATATCTCAATTATTTATACTCCTTGCTGCAACTGCGTTCTTTGCAGGATGTCAGCAACTGGATCAGCCCGTGCTGGGAGATTACCCGAAAGATGCAAATCCTGCGGGTGGACCATTGAAATTTTACGCAGCTTTCGACGGAACAAGCGATGACCCCTTGAAAAATGCAGTGGACAGTATTCGTGCAAATTTTGCTTCGGCAAATACGACCACGACCATTGACGGTGTTTCCGGCAAGGCTATTCAAAGCGGCGTAGGCGCCTTTGTAACCTACGCAAAACCAAACGATTTTGGTGCGTATGCAAGTAGTTTTACCATCTCGTTTTGGGAAAAACACGACGGACAAACAAAAAACAATGCTTTGACAAATGGCCCGGAATATCCGTTTAGTTTTGTTTCTCCTTCGAACTATCACTGGTCGAGCAGCAACATGTTCCTTTTGTTTGAAGGCGATAACACCAAATGTGCAGTAAAATTTGTACTCGTCTCGGGGCTTAATGACAACGGTGGCTCAAAAAGCGACACATGGCTTACGTGGGAAAGCGCTAATTCTATTCCCGGATTGTTGGATAACAACTGGCACCATTGTGCCTTTGTGTACGATGAAACAACATCAGGGTTATCCTTCTATCTGGATAATAAATTGATCGGGACAAAAACATGGGCAGGACACGGCGCTCTTGGAATCGTAAACGATAAAATCAATTCCATGAGAATCGGTTGCGGCCCCCAGGGAGATGCAAACGATAAAAGCGACAACTGGCTGGCTTCCACATGGAAAGGCGGATTAGACCAGTTCAGAATGTATGCCAAGGCGCTCACAGCTACCGAAATAGCTGAATTATATAACGCAAAAAAATAAACCATTCAAAAGCAGAAAGGGGTACAATATAGCCTTTTCTGCTATATTTTCCGTTTACAGTACCTTAATATATCCATTGTTGATGAATGTCTAATTTCTCTTCGAAATATTACTTTATTTTCCTGTTGGGATTATCATTATATGTTGGTGGTTGCGGTAAGGACGACTCACCTCCTCCGCCCCCGGAGCCGATAGCTAATGCTGTTATTGATAATGCTTACATAAATAAAACACTTATTGCGAACGGACAAACCAAGTATAATATTCAGGCCGATTCCATCGTTTTTCACATCCGTTTCTCTTCCGATATTAATCTGAAAGAATTGAAACGTGAGAAAATTAGTTTCAATAACGGCATAGATACCTCATACACCTTATTGAACGATACGTCAAAAAGAGTTTTGTCTTTCAAAATAAATAAACAACTCGCTTACTTTACAACCTATACGCTTTCAATCTCAAGTGGCAGAAACTTAGGTATTAATTTGAGCAACAGTTATCAATATTCTTTTATCACCCAACTAAACCCTGCCCCAAAATTTCCTGCAATTTCCGATGACAGTTTGCTTACATTGACGCAAAAACAAACTTTTCGTTATTTTTGGGATTACGGACATCCGGTTTCAGGTCTTGCAAGAGAACGCACCGGTTCCGGTGAAACGGTAACAATCGGCGGATCGGGATTCGGTATCATGGCTATTCCGGTAGCGATAAAACGAAACTGGATTACACGCAAACAAGGTTTTGAAAGATTAACGACCATTGTGAATTTTCTAAACACAAAAGCCGATCGTTTTCACGGCGCTTTTCCCCACTGGCTCAATGGAACAAGTGGAAAAGTACAGCCTTTCAGCACGAAAGACGATGGTGCCGATTTGGTAGAAACCGCATTTATGATTCAGGGACTGCTTGCTGTGCAGCAATATTTTAAAAACGGAAATCAGGAAGAAAGGGCATTGTGCGACACCATTCAGAAAGTTTGGGAAAAAGTGGAATGGACGTGGTTTCAGCAAAACGGACAGCAAAAACTTTACTGGCACTGGTCTCCCAACTACGATTGGGCAATGAATATGCCCATCACCGGGTGGAACGAGGGTTTGATCGTATATGTGTTGGCAGCGTCTTCGCCCACTTTTCCGATTGAAAAACCGGTGTATGAAAACGGATGGGCGCAAAACGGAGCTATCAAAAACGGAAAATTATTTTACGATATTCAACTCCCGTTGGGAGAAGACCGGGGTGGACCTTTGTTTTTTGCGCATTATTCGTTTT
>JAQVEB010000181.1 GCA_028698105.1 Petrimonas sp.
AATTGAATGTATAATTCGTTTTAAGGTTATCACACGAACGGCTTCGCGGAATATCATCGCGGAGCCGTTTAATTTTGTATCTGTTTGTAAATCTTATATCTTAAGTAAACCCCGAAATCCGCGCGACGGATAATAGGATTGCGCCCCGTTGTAGTAAATATAAACCCTGTTGTGGCGTTTATTTCCCCAAAGCGCATCGCCTTCTTTCCTTATTTCGGCAGGAGTTTTTAACCAACTGGTGGATTTCAGGTCAAAATCTCCGAGTTGCTGTAATTTCCCGTATTGTTCTTCTGTCAGGAGTTCGATGCCCATTTCGGTAGCCATGTCCACGGCGTTGTTTTCGGGTTTGAATTCTTTTCTCGATTCCAACCCTTCGCGGTCGTAACAAACGCTCCGGCGGCCTTTGGGGCTTTCCGGCGAACAATCGCAGAAAATATATTCACCGGTTTTCGAGTCGAAACCGATAATATCGGGCTCACCGCCGGTTCGTTCCATTTCGTGGAGCGACCACAGTTTGTCGGGATTTTTCTCTAACCGTGCTTCTACATCTTCCCACGTTATACCCGTATGGCGTTTTTTGTCTTTCTCAAAACGAAGTTTTAAGATGGAAAGGATTTCTTCTTGTTGTGTTTGGGATAATTGTTTTGATTTTGACATTTTATTCGATAAATTATTGGGTTTCCGTATTGAGTTCGTCTGACTCCCACTGGATTGGATTATTTTCTACATATTCTGCTATCCGATTTAATTCGTCCTGATTACGAATTATACGGTCGTGAAAACGGGATTGCCAGGCAAATGGAATATTATTTTGATTCGCATAGCGAGAAATCGCGGATTTAATGCTGCCGATAATTGTCGATAACTGTCCGCGTTTATTCGCTATTCCGCGCATTTTTTCGTTTTTTTCAATTGTCGGCGTTAATGTAGAGACGTGGCATGCCGCGTCTCTATCCGGTGAATCTACAAACACAATTGCGTGTATATGATTCGGCATTATCACAAACAAAGGAATTTCTGCGTTAGGAAAATGATCGGATATATTTTCTATGCAGGTCGTGGCGTATGTCCCAATTTTTGTTAGCTTGATTTCTCCGTTCACAATTTTCCCAAAATAATTGTTTTGTTCTGAAGTACAGATAGTTGTGAAATATATACCGCCATCGTAATTGTGCCATGTTGCGCGTGAAGATGGAATGCGGTATCTGGTTCGAAATTTATCTAACATATAAGGTCAATTTTGATTACATACATAAGAGACACGGCATGCCACGTCTCTACAGATTAATCCCTAAACCTTCTGGTTAATTCTCCGTACTCATCAATTCGCCTGTCGCGCAGGAAAGGCCACCAGCGACGGACATTTTCGGTGCGGGTTTTATTGATTTCGATAATTTGTGTAGTTTCTTCTTCACCTGCGTGATACAAAAACTCGCCCTGCGGGCCACACACAAAACTGTTTCCCCAGAACGTGATGCCGTTGGTTTGTCCCGACGGATCGGGTTCATAACCCGTGCGGTTTACCGCAATTACCGGAACGGCGTTTGCCACGGCGTGCCCGCGCTGAACGGTAATCCACGCTTCGCGTTGACGATTTTTCTCATCCTCTTTATCCGAAGATTCGTAACCGATGGCGGTGGGATAAATCAGTATTTCGGCTCCGGCGAGCGCCATCATGCGGGCGGCTTCGGGGTACCATTGGTCCCAGCACACCAACACGCCAAGCTTGCCCACTGATGTTTCAATTGGATGAAATCCCAGATCGCCGGGCGTGAAATAAAATTTTTCGTAATAGGCCGGATCGTCGGGGATGTGCATTTTGCGGTATTTGCCCGCCATCGTTCCATCTTTTTCGAGCACTACAGCCGTGTTGTGATACAGTCCGGCAGCCCGTTTCTCAAAAAGCGAAAGCACAATGACTACACCCAATTCTTTTGCCAAGTGTCCGAACGATTCAGTGGATGGACCCGGAATGGTTTCGGCCTGATCGAAAACAGCGGTGTCTTCGGTTTGGCAAAAATACAGTCCGTTATGCAGTTCCTGCAACACGATTAATTCTGCACCCTGCGAAGCCAGTTCGCGGATTTTCGATTGTAGTCGCCCGATATTATCTTGAATATCAGCTGTATTGGCTTGTTGGATGATTCCGATTTTCATTTTTAAGACTTTTAGACTAATAGAAAATAGCTTGCTGAATTTCACTTTCTTCTCTTATGTTCGTTTTTCAGGAACAATTTGTATAAATTTTCGGTCGTGATAAGTTTTTTGTATCCTTTTGCACTTAGACCTGAAATTAATTTTCTGTCCCCCGTCCAAAGATAAGAATTCATTTCGCTAGCCAACGCTATAAACAACGTATCGTTTTCATCAACGTCCTTTGTCAAATCCCAGGCGGATTCAAGCGATTTATCCGAAATAAATATGTCATCAATAAAATGAATTTTGTGAATAATTGTTTGAAATATTTCTTCGTATTGAGTAGTAGAATATCCTGAAATTTTCAATATTTTTTGATGATGGTTTTTTAGTTCATCTTTTAATAATCCAATGGAATAGAATTCAAAATGGTTAGAACCACTAATTAGTATCTGCCCGATCTTTCCTTGTGTGTTCAAAATTGCACTAAATACAATATTTGTGTCTACGACAATATTCATTTTATGTTCCGTTTAGCCTTAAACTTTTCCCAAATCGAGCTGTTTGCCAATTCAGAAAGTTCGTTCACGTCTTTTTGTGTTGCCTTGGATTTTGCCGTATTTTCCTTGTATTTCAAAAAATCCAGTATGTTTTGCAATTCAGCTAAGTCCACATAAGCAGGAAGACGCACTAAAATCTCATTTTTTGTTCTTTCGAGTATCATAGTTGTATGTTTTATTACTACACAAAAATATAAAATTTATCAGAACTATTGTAATAGGACGATATAAGTAACATAAAAAAAGATCAAAAAGTAAAACACAGCAATAATTGTCTGATGACACTTATATTCAGAAAACCTTAAACACTAAAGCGCTTAGCCTATAAAAATCCTTTTGGAAACTGCATGGTTACGCAGTGGAGCGAGCCGTGCTGCTTAATGAGCGGACGGCAGTCAATCCCGATGATTTCTCTGTCGGGAAAGGCTTTTTGCAATTGTTTTTTCGCCTCCTCGTCTTTCGGCGAATCGTATGCTGGCATTAACACGGCTCCGTTAATGATGAGAAAGTTGGCGTACGTAGCCGGCAGGCGGTAACCTTCTTCAAAAACGGCATCGGCCATTGGAAGCGGGATAAGCTTGTATGGCTTGCCATCGAATGTGGTGAATTTTTTGAGTTCGGCCTCCATCATTTTTAATTCATCGAAATGCTCGTCGTTCTCGTCCTTGCACTTCACGTAAGCAATGGTTTGCTCATCGCAAAATCTTGCCAGCGTATCAACGTGGTTATCAGTGTCGTCGCCCGCTAAATAACCGTGGTCGATAAACAAAATGCGGTGTGCGCCGAAAACTTTTTTCAGGAATGCTTCAATATCTTCCAGCGTCATCGGTTGGTTGCGGTTGGGCGAGGTGAGGCATTCCGAGGTGGTAAGTATCGTGCCTTTTCCGTCCGATTCAATGGAACCTCCTTCCAACACGAAATTGAGGTGGCTTACGTACTCCACCTCCGGCTGAAAGATATCCATATCGTGCAACGCACGCGTGAGTTGATTGTCTAAATTCGATGCGAATTTTAGTCCCCACGCATTGAATTTAAAATCGAGGATTGTGGGTTTGTTGTTCACGAAAACCGAGATCGCTCCGTGATCGCGCGCCCACGTATCGTTGCTCTTTAGCTCGGAAACGATGAGGCGCTTTTGTTCTTCTTTCGAAAAATATTTCAGCACTTCATCTTCTTCGGGGCAAATAATCAGTAGTTTTTCCCGTTTCAGTATCTCCTTCGCAATAGTAACATAGCATTGCGTTACTTCATCGAGAATATTGAACCAATCGGTGTTGGCATGCGGCCACGTAAGTTGCACGCCGCTTTGCGGATGCCATTCTGCCGGGAAAAAAACGGATGACATGGCGGTGCGTTTTAGTCTAAGTTTCCACGTACGATACCACGCGATGAAGCGCGAACAAAGTTCACAATCTCGTCGCGTTCTGCAGATTGGGCCAAGTCGCTGACGATGCGTTCCAACGCCTGCGAAACATTTAACCCCGATTGATAAAGCAAGCGGTAAGTTTCCTGTATCGTGTTGATCTGTTCGCTGTTAAATTGTCTTCTGCGAAGCCCTACCACGTTCAACCCAACATACGAAATAGGTTCACGTCCGGCCATAATGAACGGCGGAATATCTTTCGATACTTTCGACCCGCCCTGAATCATGGCATGAGCGCCAATCCGGGAGAACTGGTGCACGAGTGTTCCTCCGCTTAGGATCGCAAAATCGCCCACTTCCACCTCGCCGGCCAATTGCGTGGCGTTGCCCAGGATCACGTAATCTTTCAGAACGCAATCGTGCGCTACGTGGCTGTAAGCCATCAGTAAACAGTTTTCGCCTACCACGGAGTATCCTTTGGAGGCTGTGCCGCGGTTTACGGTAGCGCATTCCCTAACCACGGTACCGTCACCGATAATGGCGAGCGATTCTTCACCCCGAAATTTCAGGTCCTGCGGGATAGCCGATACGGTTGCGTGCGGGAAAATAGTGCATTTTTTCCCTATTCGAGCGCCGGAAAGTACGGTTGCCTGCGTCATAATGAGCGTTCCGTCTCCGATCTCCACATTTTGATCCACATAGGCAAAAGGCTCAACGATCACGTCGTCGCCTATTTTGGCATCGGGATGCACAAAAGCCAGAGGAGAAATGGTATTCATAAACGAATTGAGTTTATTTGTTTTTAATTACTTGCGCCGTGAAATCGGCTTCCGATACCACTTTATCGCCCACGAAAACTATTCCGCGCATGGTGGCAATACCTCTGCGTACTTCGGAAGTCATTTCCACGCGAATCAGCAGCGTGTCTCCCGGCACTACTTTTTGTCTGAATTTCACGTTATCAATTTTCAAAAAGTAAGTGGAATAGCGTTCGGGTTCGTCCAGGCCGTCGAGTACAAATATTCCGCCCACCTGTGCCATGGCCTCGATCTGCAAAACGCCCGGCATAACGGGTTCCTGCGGAAAATGGCCTACGAAGAACGGCTCGTTTGTTGTGGTATTTTTAACGCCAACGATAAACCGGTCGGTTTTCTCGATGACTTTGTCCACCAACAAAAACGGATACCGGTGGGGGAGCAATGTCCGCACTTTATTGTTGTCCAATTTGGGCTCCGCATTCGGATCGTAGATGGGCGGCTGTACCTCGTTCATTTTTATGTCTTTGCGGATGAGCCGGGCAAGCTTGTTGTTGATGGCGTGCCCCGGTTTGGTTGCAATGATCCGGCCTTTTATGGGTTTGCCGATGAGTGCCATATCGCCGATGATGTCGAGTATTTTGTGACGTGCCGGTTCGTTGGGGTAAGCGATGGCTTTGTGATTCAAATAACCCAGTTCCTTCGCGTTCTGATGCGGTACGTTCAACAGATCGGCGAGTTCGTCCAGTTCTTTTTGAGGCAGTTCCCTTTCGTAGATTACGATAGCGTTATCCAGGTTTCCGCCTTTTATCAGTCCGGCCTCACGCAGTTTCTGTAGGTCGCGCACAAAAACAAACGTGCGCGCAGGCGCAATTTCGGTTTCGTATTCGGTGAGACACTCCATGGACGCCGATTGGTTGGGAATAAATTTTGAGTCGAATTCGATAAATGAGTTTACGCAAAGACAACTGTCGGGGAGGAGAATAAGTCTTGATCCGGTTTCGGGATCGGTAACCTCGGTTTTTTTCCGCACAATATAATAATCCCTGTCTCTTTCCTGCTCCATGTATCCGGCTTCTTTGATGGCTTTGACGTATTCGATACCGCTTCCGTCGAGTATAGGGAATTCCGAGGCATTCACTTCAATCAGACAGTTGTCTATGCCCATCGCATACAAGGCCGAAAGGCCGTGTTCCACGGTGCTTACCGTTATTTCACCTTTTCCGAGAACCGTTCCGCGTTGCGTGGCTACAACGTTTTCGGCCAGCGCGTCAATAACGGGCGATCCTTCCACGTCGGTTCTTTTTATTTTGTATCCGTGGTCAATAGGCGCCGGGTTAAAAGTAACCTCTATTTGCAGTCCGGTATGAAGTCCTTGTCCCTTAAGGGTAAAGCTGTTTTTAAGCGTTCTTTGTTTCACAATCATTCAATTAAAAATTACACAAAAAATCTATTTTTGTGCAAAGATACAACCAAATAAGGCATTTTCCCCATAATTTTTTGAAATGTTCTGTGGTTTATGCGAAAAAAGCGTTAATTAATCCCCTGATAACTGCTTTTTTAACGCTTCAATTTCTTTTTCAAGGGCATTCAACTGCCGATACATATCGGGCAATTTGGGTATAATAACGCTCGATTTAAAAAAGCTTTT
>JAQVEB010000182.1 GCA_028698105.1 Petrimonas sp.
TTTTTACATCGGCATTGCGCGCACGAAAGTGCTCACCTGGAATGCCATTGTCATGGCGCTCGTGAACGTGGTTTTCGATTACGGGCTTATTTTCGGCAATTTGGGCATGCCCGAAATGGGTATCGGCGGCGCGGCGCTTGCTTCCGTTATCTCCGAGTTGGCTTCCACGCTCTTTTTCGTGATCTTCACGTTGAAAACGGTGGATTTGCAAAAATACGGTTTCCGGCGCGTGCGGTTTCAGTGGGCGGTGGTGAAACGCGTACTCGATATATCGGTTTTTATGATGATCCAATACCTGTTTTCCATCGGAACATGGATGTTGTTCTTTGTTTTTATCGAAAACTATCTGGGCGAGCGGCCGTTGGCCATATCCAATATCGTGCGCAGTTTTTATATGATCTTTACCATCCCTTCCAATGCACTGGCCGCAACCACGAATACGCTGGTCAGCAACACCATAGGCGCGAACCGTTCGCACGAAGTGCTGAATTTGGTGAAACGGTTGTCGTTCCTCAGTTTGGGAGTGATTCTTACTGTTGGCGCTCTTGTGGCGCTTTTTCCGCAACTGATTATTCGTATTTACACCAACGATCCGTCGCTCATCAGTTCAACCATCCCGCCATTTTATGTGTTGCTTGCAACATTGCCGGTTTACGCGATAGCAACCGTTTTTTTTAATGCCGTATCGGGAACCGGAAACACGAAAACGGCGCTCACGTTTGAAATCATCACGCTGATGTTTTACATTGCGTACATGTCGTATATCATCATCGGCCTGCGTTCTTCCGTGGCCGTTGCATGGACCACGGAAATCGTTTACTGGTTTTTCCTCTTCGTTTTCTCGCTTATTTATATGCGCAGCGGAAAATGGAAGAACAAGAAAATATAGATAAATTCGTAAATTCACCACAGTTTCCAAAAACGGTTTTTAGAAATCGTGAATTTTATTTTCTATCTTTACCGTTCGAAAAATAAAGTTACTATGCGACGAATAATTGCTGTTCTTTCGTTAATCTTTTTTACACAAAGCGTGCTTTTTGCGCAAGAATACCTGTGGAAAGCCGATTTCGATTATTTTTTCGATAATACCGAGTATTCCAAATCTTCGTTTTTCGATTCCGAAACCATGCAGGGGATTTGGCTCAAACCTCTGGCAGGTATCACATGGGATGATCATAAACATGCGGTTTTCGGGGGAGTAAACCTTTTGAAACTACCCGGTACGGACGAGGTTCTCGATAAAGTGGATGTAACGATGTATTACCAGTACAAAACGCCGAAAGTGCTTTTCAAAGCCGGAGCGTTTCCGCGAAATGAGGTGTTGGGCAACTATAACAATTTCTTTTTCAAAGATTCGGTGAATAACTACCTGCCGTTAATGCGGGGAATTTTTTGGCAAATAGGCGATGAAAGATCGTTTTTCAATCTGTGGTTGGACTGGACGAGCTATGCCACGGCAACCACGCGCGAGAAGTTTTTCTTCGGATTTTCGGGAAAAGCCACCAAAGGCCTTGCTTTTGCCGATTTTCAGTCGTATGTGTATCACAATGCCAATACGCGTCCGCGTACCGAGGGCGAAGGCGTACACGAGAATATCCAGTTGCAAAGCACCCTTGGATTGCAGTACGCCAACGAAAACAGTTTCGAGGGATTGGTCGCTGCCGGCGTTCTGATGGGATACGAACGCGACCGTTTTACGAACGAATTGCATAAACCCGTAGGGTTTGTGGCGCGCGCCGATGCCGAATATTGGGGCATAGGAACAAAAAATACGCTGTACATTGGCGATCCGCGCATGCGGTTTTTCGAGCGCTATGGCGGCGATTTATATTGGGGAACGCAATTTCTGCGTGGAAAATCGTATCTTGAAAGCGAATGGTACGTCCGCCTGATCGAATCGGAGCGCGTAAAAGCCCGATTCAACCTGAACATGCACTTTTCCGAAGGAAACCTGCTTTTCCAGCAAATGTTCACTGTATCGGCCACCATCGGCAATTTTACGAATCCCGTGCGGAAGAACACTAATTATCCGTGGAAGAGGATTTTTAAATAGAGTCAGCTTGTTTCAAGTTCGATTTTCAAAAAAAAACCTCCGCTTCGCTTCCCGAAATACTTCGGGACAGGCAGTCCCCGCCCCTTTCTATCCCGAAAGCTTTCGGGACCCCACAAGGGAGAGACTTTGGCGAACCTTGAATAATTGTTGCCTGTGTTCTCCTCTCTTGTGGAGAGGAGTTAGAGGAGAGGCCAAGGGGACAATTGTGCAGATTGTCTGTCCTTTATTTGGAATATTTAGTCCACAACTCCCACAAGAAAAAGGAGTACGGATAGCGGTTCATTGGAGAGATTTAGAGAGGGGCTGACGGGGACGGGTTGAAATTACTAAAAACATTAAACAAACTAATTAAAGGCACTTTATGAAAGATTTATTTTCCGACAACAATATACAACCTGCTGATTCTGAATTTAGTCAGAAAAAACGAGGGAGTGAGGATAACGTGTTATCAAAGTCGCTCGAAAGACGCTCCCAGGTGGATACAGAGTCGGAGAAGGGCGGAGAGTCGGCTAAAGTTCAAATAGAAAATTTGCGCCGCCAACTTCACGAGCACAATTACAATTATTATGTGCTTTCGCAGCCCACGATTTCCGATTTTGAGTTTGACAAACTCATGCGGCGATTAATGGATATGGAAGCGGAACATCCCGAATTTTACGATCCCACCTCGCCTTCCGTGCGCGTTGGAAGCGATATCAACAAGAATTTCGTACAGGTAACGCACCGTTATCCGATGCTTTCGTTGCAAAACACCTATTCCGAAGGAGAAGTCACCGATTTCTACAACCGCGTGAAGAAGGGATTGAACGAGGATTTCGAGATCGTGTGCGAACTTAAATTCGATGGTACCTCCATCTCCCTGATCTATGAAAACGGAAAACTCACGCAAGCCGTTACCCGCGGCGACGGTAAAAAAGGCGACGACGTTACCGACAACGTGCGTACCATCCGTTCCGTTCCCTTGATTTTGAAAGGAGATAACGTTCCCCGATACATCGAAGCGCGCGGCGAAGTCCTTATGCCGTGGAGTGTTTTTGAAGAACTCAACGCAGCGCGCGAAGCGCAGGAAGAACCGCTCTTCGCCAATCCGCGCAACGCCGCCTCGGGAACGCTTAAGATGCAGGATTCCAAAGTGGTTGCTTCGCGCAAGCTGGATTCGTACATGTACTATTTGCTGGGGGAGTATCTGCCGACGGACAGCCATTTCGAAAATATGATGATGGCGAAAAAATGGGGTATCCGCGTCTCCGATGCGATGAAAAGATGCCGGTCGCTGGACGACGTCTTCGCCTTCCTGAAACATTGGGATACGGAACGCAAAAACCTGCCTGTGGCAACCGACGGCGTGGTGCTGAAAGTGGATTCGCTGTCGCAACAACGAAATCTGGGATATACCTCCAAGTTCCCCCGCTGGGCGATTGCCTATAAATTCAACGCCGAAAAAGCTCTCACGCGATTGGATTCGGTTTCATATCAGGTGGGGCGTACGGGCGCCGTTACGCCCGTGGCAAACCTGGAACCCGTGCAGCTTTCGGGCACCACCGTGAAACGCGCCTCTTTGTACAACGAGGATGCGATCAACGCCCTCGATTTGCATATCGGCGATATGGTGTACGTGGAAAAGGGAGGAGAGATTATTCCAAAAATAACAGGAGTGGACAAAGAGGCGCGTTTTCTGACGGGCGATAAAGTTACCTTCGCCAAACGCTGTCCCGATTGCGGCACGCCGCTGGTGCGCAACGAAGACGAGGCGGTGTACTATTGTCCCAATGCCGACGGATGTCCCACGCAGATAAAAGGACGTATCGAGCATTTCGTAACGCGCAAAGCGATGGATATTACCGTTGGCCCGGAGACCATCGCGTTGCTGTACGACAAAGGCCTGATCAAAAACGCAGCCGATCTTTACACCCTTCAATTCGATGACCTGGTAAACCTGGAACGGTGGGCCGAAACCAGTGCCCGAAACCTGCTGGCAAGCATTGAAAAATCGAAATCGGTTCCGTACGAACGGGTATTGTATGCCCTCGGCATTCGTTACGTGGGCGAAACGGTGGCACAAAAGCTGGCGCAGGCTTTTCCCGGTATTGATCTGCTGGCGCAGGCTTCAATCGAACAACTCACCGCCGTGGAGGAAATAGGAGGGCGCATCGCGCAAAGCGTGGTTGACTTTTTCGCCAATCCCAACTTCACGGAAATTCTTACCCGCCTGAAAGAGTACGGGTTACAATTCGCGTTGAGCGAAGAGGCGCTGGCGGCGAAAACCGATAAACTTCAGGGAAAGACCATTGTGATCAGCGGCACGTTCGCACTTCACTCGCGCGACGAATACAAAGCCATGATCCTGCAAAACGGCGGCAAAAACAGCGGCTCCGTCTCCAAAAACACCGATTTTATCCTTGCCGGTGACAATATGGGCCCTGCCAAACTGGAAAAAGCCGAGAAGCTGGGTGTGAAAATCATTGATGAACAGCAATTTCTGGGAATGATAGGCGTGCTGTAACCGCTTATCGGAATGATACTATCGAACAAAAAACACAAGTTAAGTGTTTTATTGTCGTAGTTTAATTTATAAAAAAGGAAAAATTATGAAAATCAGAATCTTAAGAAACGGACTTATTTTGTCATTTGCCCTTTTGGCAGGTGTTGCGTTATCGTCATGCAACAACAAACAAAAACAAGCCGAAGAACCCGAAGTGGAAGTAACGGTACAGGAACCGGCAGAAACAACAGATTTCACAGTTTATACGTATGAGCAGAAAGACAAAGCGGTTGCTGATGCGAAAGCCGAATTGGACAAACTGAATGCGAAAATTGACGAGTTGAAAGCCAAAGTCAATGATAAAAGCAGCGAGTTGTCGGCAGAAGCAAAAGCCGGTTACGAAAAAACCATTGCTGACCTGGAAGCTCAAAGAGACGCGTATAAAGCTAAAGTTGACGAACTGGAAAATGCAACCCAGGATAATTGGGATCAGGCAAAAAGCGATATCAATAGCGCATACAACGATGCCGTTACCGGATTGGAAAAAGGTTGGGAAAACTTTAAAGAAGGCGTTAAAGACGTGGCAACAGATGTGAAAGAAGGAACAGAAAAAGCTGGACAAGACGTACAGGACGCATTGAAATAAGTCGTTTGGAAACAAAAATGAAAAGGCGCGATTTTTCGCGCCTTTTTTATTTGATTATGTGCGCGCGCTCTTTGACGGGATTATCGTGTTCTATCAACAGACCGCAGATGATCGCCGGCGGATTGTACGGATTAATTTGCAATAAAATAATCCGGTTTTCCCTTGTTTATTTAAAATCTGTTTATACTTTTGTTTTTTTAAGACAAAATCTTGATATAAATTAAATGCATAAAAAAATGAAAAAGACCGGATTACTAATTATGGTTGGATTTATCTTGCTATCGTGCAATCAAAATCCGAAACAAAGTCAGCCCACCGCAATGGATCACAACGAAATGACTTCGACGACTGATTCAGTCAGAGATGGTATTTTTATCCACATTACAGAAAGTTACAATGACCCGCACAAAGTGCTCATGCCGCTGAAAATGGCAGTTATGATGGCAAATGACAAAGACGTATTGATTTATAACGACATAAAATCGGTTGAGCTGTACGTAAAAAATGCGAAGGATTTGCAATATGCCGACTTCGAATCATTACAAACCTACGTTAAGCAACTGCATGAGAAAAATGTAGGAATATACGTCTGCCCAACGTGTTTGAAAATGGCCGGATTTAAACCCGAAGATTTGATGGACGGTGTTCAGATTGCACAGAAAGATAAATTTTTCAACTTTACGAAAGGTAGAATAATTGCGCTGGATTATTAAAATCTCCTGCTTATCTGCAATTTAAGCATAATCGAAAATAAAATCTCCCTTTGCTTCGGGAGATTTTTTTGTATAACGGCACCGGTTCATCCATTAAAACCTTTTACTCCGGAATCCATCAAAACAGCGGATCGAGTATCATGGAAAGTATGATCACAAGCATAATGTAGTTCAGTTGGGAAAAATACCGGAACGGGTCGAAATTTTCGTTTGATTTACGCAACAGTCCCGAAAAAACAACAATAAGCTGCACCGCAGCACTCAAAACCACCGCTTTGAAAACAAACGTTTCAAACAACCCGGCGAATACCAGCAAAACAATATTCAACGCAGTTGCCACAATCCAGACAAACGTTACCCGTTTGATCTGTGTGTATGTTAAAACATTGTTTATAACCGGAAATCCCGCCGCATTATAATCATCGCCATAATGCAACATCAGCAGCCAAAAATGCGGCACCTGCGACATAAAAAAGAAAAAAGCCAGGACAAACAATGCGGGGTCTAACAAGCTGCCTCCGCCCGCAACCCACCCCACCATGGGAGGAAT
>JAQVEB010000183.1 GCA_028698105.1 Petrimonas sp.
TAAACCTTTTTCAGGTAAACCGATACCGATCCGTCGCCTACGTTAAACCAGCCGCGGCCGTCGTCGCCGATAACCACATCGGGCATGTATCCCATTTTGTCGTACCAAACCGATCCGGCATAGTCTTTGCCGATGAACATGGGCTTCACGCCGCCTGTGCTGTTGCTCATGATAACCGCACAACCGTCCGGATGATGCTCATCGCCGTGGCGAACCCATCCTACGACGTTTTCATCATCGAAATAATCGTCCTGAGTGCCGTAAGCGAAATCTCTGCGCACATCGAGTAACTGGTCAATAGTCCATTGCATGCCAGGTTGCGGATTATCACCTCCGATTCCGTAGTAATCGCCCAGAAAAACGCACGGATAACCGTCTTTGCGAAGCAAAATCAATGCGTAAGCAAGGGGTTTAAACCAGCTTTGCACGAACGATTCGAGGGATTGCTGCGGCTGAGAATCGTGGTTGTCCACAAAAGTAACCGCGGTAAGCGGGGTGTGATCCACCACGGTGTTGTTGAAAATAGTGCGCATGTCATACGCCGGACCATTCTCGGAGGATTGTTTGAAATTGAAATGCAAAGCAACATCGAACAAACTTATTTTATAGTCCACAGCGCGCAGGTAATCGGTAATTATCATGTTGTCGTAATACCAATATTCTCCGCAGATATAGAAATCTTCCCCGAATTCCGCTTTTACATGATTCACAAGGTCTTTCATAAACCAATCGTGAATATGTTTAATAGCATCCAACCTGATGCCATCTACGCCGGTTTCGCGAATGAACCAACTGATCCATCGCTTGGTTTCCTCCTGGACGGCGGGATGTTTGTAATCTACATCGGTAAACATCAGGTAATCGAAATTGGCAAACTCCTGACTTACGGAACGATCGTTTACATCAATTCCCTTGTTATCGCCCAGGATCACGTAAATGGCTTCTTTGTTGTCGCGATAATTGTAATCGGTAGCCGAAAAATGTTCCCAACTCCATTGAAAATCGGAATATTTTCCCTGCCTGCCGGGGAAGGTAAACCGGGTGAACCCTTCTATCTCATACGGTTCTGTAATTCCTTTGTTGCGGTCGTGCGGATCAACTTCAACCACCCGGAACACCTGTGGTTCATCGCCACCGGCCTTATGGTTGAGCACCACATCGGCATATACGGCTATCCCGTTATCGTGAAGCGCCTTGATGCAATCCAGCAACTCTTGTTTAGTTCCGTACTTGGTACGCACGGTTCCTTTCTGATCAAATTCGCCCAAATCATACAAGTCGTACGCGCCATATCCCACGTCATTCGATCCTGTTCCTTTGTAACACGGCGGGATCCAAACGCCCGTAACGCCAATCTGGCTAAGGTGTTGTGCATCATCCCTCAATCGGTTCCAAAGCTGTCCGTCGTCCGGCAAATACCATTCAAAGTATTGCATCATAAAGCCATTGGTTCTCATCTAATCCTTTTTAATTGGTTCTTATTGATTACGGATTATAACAGTTTAAACGATATTGAAGTTCAGAAAAAGGAAAGAAAAGGGCTGAAAACAAAAAACCTTTTGTTTCGTTAAATCAAAAAAAAGCGGGTATTTGATTATAAATCCCTAATTTAGTATTACTTTTGCATCAGCAGCAGGCCGGTTTGTCGTCCCTGTCCCGATAGCTGTCGGGATGTTGGGGAGGAAAGTCCGGGCAACGCAGGGCGCCATACTTCCTAACGGGAAGCTGTTCGCGAGGGCAGAGTAGCGTAACAGAAAATAACCGCCCCGACCGTAGCGCCGGGGTAAGGGTGAAAAGGTGAGGCAAGAGCTCACCGGATTGCGTAGCAATATGCAGTGCCGTACGTCTTATGGGTTGCAAGGCCATGTATATCGGATAAATGTAGGGTTGCCCGCCCGATGCCGAGGGGTAGGCCGCTAAAGAACGATGGCGACATCGGTTCGCAGATAAATGACAAACATCCCGTTCCGGTACCTATCGGAATGGAATACAGAACCCGGCTTACAGGCCGGCTGCTTTTTTATCTATTCAGAAAATGACGGAAAGAGACTCTTACAGTTTTGAAGACAAAGGCGATTACAAGCCAAAAAAAATGACGCGATGGAAAATTAAGGTCACCGAGTTGATTGAATTCCTCACGTACGATATTTGGCGCGTGGATTCCAAATCGTTATCCAAAAAAACCAATTTCTTTTACGATGCGATAAAAACGGTTATCATGACCGTGCGAAACACGTTGGAGCTTGGGCTGGGATGGCGTGCGGCCTCGCTGACGTATCGCACGGTATTGTCTATTGTTCCGTTTTTGGCCGTGTTGTTTGCCATTGCGCGCGGCTTCGGGTTCGAGAATCTGGTGCAAACCGAGATCACGGATTATTTCGGCATGAACGATACCACCGAAACCCCCGTAGCCACCACAAATTTTGTGCAACAAATACTGGAAGTGATCAATAATTCGCTGGAATACGCCAAGGGCAGCAGCATATTTGCCGGTGTGGGTATCTTGTTACTGCTATACACGGTGTACATTCTTTTTCAGGATATTGAAAACAATTTCAATCACATTTGGCAGATAAAAAAAGGAAGAACGATACAGCGGCGCGCCATAGATTACTTCGCCCTTATTCTTTTCCTGCCGGTGATGATCGTTCTTAACTCGGGGTTATCCATTTATCTTAAATCGTTTACCAAATACCTGTATATTTTATACCCGATAACGCAGTACCTGAACATTATTCCGTACATTGTAACCATACTGCTGTTCACGCTTTTGTATAAGTTTATGCCCAACACAAAAGTGAAGTTCAGGAATGCGTTTATTGCAGCGCTTGTTGTTGGTTCGGTTTATCAGGTTTTTCAGTTTTTGTACATCAGCGGGCAAATATGGATTACGAAATATAACGCCATTTATGGTACGTTTGCCGCTATCCCGTTGTTGCTGATGTGGTTACAATTTTCGTGGTTTATTATTCTGATCGGTGTGGAGTTGTCTTTTTCAGCCCAAAATGTAAAGAAATTTTATTTCGATAAAGAAACTCGAAATATCAGCCGCCGTTACCGCGACTTCTTCACGTTGCTGATCATGGATGTTATCGTGAAAAGTTTTATGGACGAAAAACCGCCGCTCACCAACGACGAAATATCGGAAGAACGCACGGTTCCCATCGGGCTCACCAACCGCATTCTGGACGATCTGCAGGAAATGAAAATCATTTCGCCCACTCCTTCGGAGAAAGACGAAAAAGTGATGGCCTACCAGCCGGCGCTGGATATAAACATGATCACCGTGAACTACCTGATGGCTAAGATCGACAAATTTGGGTCGGAAGATTTTCAGGTGGATACAAAAGTGCATTTCCACGATCAGTGGAAAGCTTTCATGGAATCGAGGATGAATTTCTACGAAAACAATCAGGATAAACTGTTGAAAGACCTGTAAAAAAAGCAGGTTGGTTAGTGTGCAAAATAAGCATAGCTTTCCGATTCAATTTTCTTCATCGTCCGGCTAAAAGCTTTCGCATCTTCGCCGAAGAGCGTGCTCAACAACTCCCAGAACCGTGGGCTGTGGTTCATTTCCACCGTGTGAGCCAGTTCGTGCAACACCACATAATCAATTTGTTTTTCATTGAGTAAAAGCAGGTACAGCGAGAAATTTATGTTTTTGCGGCGCGAACAGCTTCCCCAGCGGGTGCGGCTTTTGTTTATTTTCACCTGCTGGTATTTCAACCCGTGTTTACGGGCGTAAAATTCGGTTTTTTGCGGCAAAATTCTCTTCGCTTCAAAGCGCAATGCCTGTTCAATTAAATTTCTGATCCTCTCTTGAGCCACGGGGGACAGAATATCTTCCGTTTCAGGAATAAAAATGGTGAGAAGTTGGTTTTTTAACGTAATACGATAACTTTTTGTCAGGTGAAAACGTTTAATTTGTACCGAAAAAGAGAATGTCCGCAAATTTGTATCTTCGGTTATCGCCGGCAGCTGTTTGGGAGCAATCTTCAGCAATTGTGGTTTGAGCGACTCAATGGCATTCAAAATGTTTTGCCGGCTCATCCGGTAGGGGACGGTGAGCGAGATATGATCGGTTTTTCTGCGGGCGATCACGTGCCTGGCTCTTTTGTTCGGCTTAACGATAATTACGCCCAAATCGGAATCATGCATTTCAATCATAACGCAAAATAAATCAAAAAAAATTAACCTGCTCACCCGCCGAAGCAGAAAAATAGAAAACAATGTATATCTTTGCACAAATTAAAATCGCGTGTAAACTATGACAATTACAGGATCGTTGGAAAATATCGGCGAATATGCGCTGCTCATGAAACGTGTACTTACGCCACCCGACAGAATGCGGGAATTTTTCAGGGAGTTTTTCAAGGAAATGTATAAACTTGGCGTGAACTCCATTTGGATTGTCGTGATTATTTCGTTCTTCATCGGAGCTGTTATCGTTATGCAAATTGCCCTTAACGTAGCTTCGCCGCTTTTGCCCCGGTTTACTGTGGGCGCCGTTTCGCGCGAGATTATCTTATTAGAATTTTCGTCCACCATCATGTGCCTGATCCTTTCGGGAAAAGTGGGTTCGAACGTGGCTACCGAAATCGGAACCATGCGCATTACCGAACAGGTGGATGCCTTGGAAATTATGGGCATAAATTCAGCCAATTATCTGATTTTGCCCAAGATAACCGCTTTTGTGGCTTTCATGCCGGTGTTGGTTATCTTCAGCATGTTTCTGGGGCTTTACGGCGGATATGTTATCTGTTATTTAACCGGAACGCCGCCGGTTTCGACTTACGTTTACGGTATTCAGGCATTTTTTAGGGAATCATTTGTGTGGTACTCCATTATAAAATCAATGATTTTTGGGTTTATTATCGCTTCGGTGGCCGCGTATTATGGATACAGCGTACGGGGTGGAGCACTCGATGTGGGAAGGGCAAGCACCGATTCGGTAGTTATAAACAGCATATTGATCCTTATGACCGACTTGGTTTTTACCCAGTTGGCGATGGGATAAAGAAAGATTTTTTCATGATCGAAGTTAAAAATCTGATAAAGGAGTTTGAGGGACGTGTGGTACTGGATGACATATCAGCCAACTTCCAAAAGGGAGCGGTGAATATGATTATCGGGAAAAGCGGTTCGGGGAAAAGTGTTTTCCTGAAATGCCTTGTAGGGCTCATTCGTCCCACTTCCGGAGAAATACGCTACGGTGGCCGCAACTTTTTAGCGATGAAAAACCGTGAAATGAAACGGTTGCGCCGCGATATGGGCATGCTGTTCCAGGGATCGGCATTATTCGACTCGAAAACGGTGCTCGAAAACGTGATGTTCCCATTGGATGTTTTCTCCCGAAAAAATCAGCGCGAAAGACGCAAACGCGCCGAGTTCTGCCTCGAAAGGGTAAATCTTTTAGATGCCGCCGATCTTTTTCCTTCGGAAATAAGTGGCGGGATGATGAAGCGCGTAGCCATTGCGCGAGCTATCGCATTGAATCCCAAATATTTGTTTTGCGACGAACCCAATTCGGGACTCGACCCGAAAACTTCGCAAATGATAGACGAACTGATTCAGGACATTACCCGCGATTTCAATATGACCTCGCTTGTTGTTTCGCACGACATGAATTCGGTGATGAACATCGGCGATTACATCCTTTTCCTCAACGAAGGCATCAAAGAATGGGAAGGCTCTAAAGAGCACATCATGGATTCCGATAACGACAAACTAAACGATTTTGTTTTCGCTTCCGATCTGTTCAAGAAAATAAAAGAGGCCGATGCCATCATCACCGGCAACGAAGCCAACGAAGAAAATCGGAAAAAACTCATACAACGCATGGAGGAAGAGGCAAAAGATTTGTAATTTTTGCATCTTGTTGATCTGTTATACAGTACGTTACATGAATTTATTGCATCTCTTTTCATTAAACGAAAACAAATCCAATGCAAAAGTTGTTAAACAAGGGCAAGAGACAAACTTGCTTACAGTTAAAACCACACTAAAATCAGTAAGTTACAGGCGGCTCTTATATGGCTGCTTTTTTTAATAACAATTATGGCAAATTTATTACAAATAAAAAATTTACACGCTGTTGTAGAAGGAAAAGAAATTCTCAGGGGGATTAATTTGGAAGTGAATGAGGGTGAAATCCACGCCATTATGGGCCCCAACGGATCAGGCAAAAGCACCCTCGCATCCGTTTTGGCCGGTAACCCGAAGTTTGAAGTCATTCGCGGACAAGTTCTTTTCAACGGAACCGATTTGCTGGATATGGAACCCGAAGACCGTGCCCGTGAAGGCATTTTTCTGAGCTTTCAGTATCCGGTGGAGATTCCGGGCGTGAGCATGGTGAACTTCATGCGTGCAGCGGTGAACGAACAACGAAAATATAAAGGTGAAGAGCCGATCTCGGCTTCCGATTTCCTCAA
>JAQVEB010000184.1 GCA_028698105.1 Petrimonas sp.
GAAAACCTGTTCGGCGATATCCTTACCGACGAAGCATCGGTGATTACCGGCTCGCTCGGAATGTTGCCTTCGGCATCCATGGGAATTCATACTTCGTTGTTCGAGCCCATTCATGGATCGTATCCGCAGGCAGCCGGCAAAAATATCGCCAATCCGGTCGCGATGATTCTCTCCGCCGCGTTGATGTTCGAATATGGATTTAATTTGATGGAGGAAGGGAAAATTATTCGCGAAGCCGTAAACGCAAGCCTTGAAGCGGGCATCGTTACCGAAGACATTGCCGAAGGTGGCAAAGCGTATAAAACGAGTGAAGTGGGGGATTGGATTTTGAAATATGTTCAAAATCACAGATAAACGCTTCGCGATAGAGCTTCGCTGATAGGCACTTTGTGCGATAATGCCTTCGGCGATAAATCAATTCAACGCAGCGCCTTTATCACGAGCGACAGCGAGTCTATCGTTTCGATAAAATCGAAACTTATCGCGCAACGCGCTTATCAGTGCAACACGATCAATTTAGAAAGAAGATTATGAACGATAATAAACATTTACGAAGTTACACTTCCACGCAAGGTCGCCGCATGGCGGGCGCCCGCGCGCTCTGGCATGCCAACGGAATGTCGCGCGAACAAATGGGCAAACCCATCATAGCGGTGGTAAACTCGTTCACGCAGTTTGTCCCCGGACACACGCACCTGCACGAAATCGGGCAGATGGTGAAGGCCGAGATCGAGAAGCTGGGCTGCTTTGCTGCCGAATTCAATACCATCGCCATTGACGACGGCATCGCGATGGGACACGACGGGATGCTGTACTCGCTGCCGTCGCGCGATTTGATCGCTGACAGTGTGGAATACATGATTAATGCGCACAAAGCCGATGCCATGGTGTGCATCAGCAATTGCGACAAAATAACGCCGGGCATGCTCATGGCAGCCATGCGGCTGAATATCCCCACCATTTTTGTTTCAGGCGGCCCGATGGAAGCCGGAAAGATTGGTGACGAGCAGGTGGATTTGATTGATGCGATGATCGAATCGGCAGATGACGCCGTTTCCGATGAACGGATAGCTCAGTTGGAACAACTGGCTTGCCCAACCTGCGGTTCATGTTCGGGAATGTTCACGGCCAACTCGATAAACTGCCTGAACGAGGCCATCGGTCTGGCGCTGCCCGGAAATGGTACTATCGTTGCCACGCACGCCAACCGCAAAGAGTTGTTCGTGAAAGCGGCTAAACAGATCGTGGAAAACGCCAACCGTTATTATTTCGAAGGCGACGAGACGGTGCTTCCTCGGAGCATTGCTACAAAAGCCGCTTTCCTGAACGCCATGACCCTCGACATTGCCATGGGCGGCTCAACCAACACCATTCTGCACTTACTGGCCATCGCACAGGAGGCGCACGTTGATTTTACGATGGACGACATTGATGCGCTGTCGCGCAAAGTCCCCTGCATCTGCAAAGTGGCGCCCAACACCAAAAAATACCACATCCAGGACGTGAATCGGGCCGGAGGTATTCTGGGGATCATGGGAGAATTGCAGTCCCTTGAATCCCTCCGTGAGGGACTTTTAAGCCTTGATGTAAACAGGGTGGATGGCTTGACGTTGGGTGGAGCCATCGAAAAATATTCAATAACAAAAGAAAACATTGATCCCGAAGCGAAGAAAATTTATTCTTCGGCGCCCGGAAACCGATACAACATTGTAATGGGCTCACAGAATGCCCAGTACAAAGAACTCGACACAGACCGAGAAGACGGCTGCATCCGCGATCTGGAACACGCTTACACGAAAGATGGCGGACTCGCCATTCTGAAAGGAAATATCGCTCTGAACGGTTGCGTGGTAAAAACGGCGGGTGTGGACGAAAGTATCTGGAAATTTGCAGGGCCTGCAAAGGTATTTCACTCGCAGGACGCCGCAAGCAACGGAATTCTCAACGATGAAGTAAAATCGGGCGACGTAGTCGTCATTGTGTACGAAGGGCCGAAAGGTGGGCCGGGAATGCAGGAAATGCTTTATCCCACTTCGTACATCAAAGCAAAGCATCTGGGAAAAGAATGCGCATTGATCACTGATGGACGGTTTTCGGGCGGGACATCAGGCCTTTCCATCGGGCATATTTCGCCCGAAGCGGCGGCAGGCGGCGCCATTGGGTTGGTTCGCGACGGCGACATCATCGAAATAGATATTCCCAACCGCAGCATCAACCTGAAAATTTCGGAATCCGAGCTATCGGAACGAAGAAAAGCGGAAGAATCAAAAGGAGAAAATGCGTTTACACCCAATCGCTACCGTCAGGTTTCGAAAGCCTTGCGGGCATACGCGAAATTCGTAAGTTCTGCCGATTTAGGTGCAGTAAGAATAATATAAACAGGAGAATGCGCCTTACGGTGGAACTTCTCCGCCTTCCGGCGGAAAACGCATGGCGCGTACAGAAAAAATTGGTTTGGGAACTGATTATAAATAGTTGATTAAAACAAAAATATGATGAACAGCAATTCTAAAAATATTAATTCACAGCCTGCTCTCTCCCCGGGGGGAGTTGGAGGGGGCGTTCCTGAGGAAGCCGGGGCTATTTCCGGGAGCGAAGCGTTGGTGCGGTCGCTCCTCGCGGAAGGTGTGGATACCATATTCGGTTATCCCGGCGGGGCAATTATGCCGGTTTTTGACGCGTTGTACGACCATAAAGAGCGTATGAATCACATTCTTGTTCGTCATGAACAGGGTGCGGTGCATGCTGCGCAAGGGTATGCCCGCGTTTCGAAGAAAGTGGGAGTTGTGCTGGTAACTTCCGGCCCGGGAGCCACGAATGCCATTACCGGAATTACCGATGCGATGATGGACAGCACGCCGCTGGTGGTTATTTCGGGACAAGTGGCCTCGTCGTTGCTTGGTTCCGATGCGTTTCAGGAAGCGGACGTCATCGGCGTTACGCAGCCCATCACGAAGTGGGCATACCAGATCCGCCGCCCCGAAGATATCGCCTGGGCGGTATCGCGTGCGTTTTATATTGCCGCGAGCGGCCGTCCCGGCCCTGTGGTGCTCGATATTGCGAAAGACGCGCAGATAAAAACGTGCGATTTCGAGTACACGAAAACGAATTTCTTGCGCAGTTACCTGCCCTTTCCTGAGCCGGAAATCGAAAATATTGAAGCTGCGGCAAAAATAATTAACGAAGCGAAAAAACCGTACGCTTTGGTCGGACAAGGAGTTATTCTTGGTAACGCCGAAAACGAGCTTCGGGAGTTTCTCGAAAAAGGCGATATTCCTTTTGGGAATACGATCCTGGGCTTGTCGGCCATGCCTTCGGATCATCCGTTGAATTGCGGTATGCTTGGGATGCACGGAAACATCGCTCCCAACCTGAAGACGAACGAATGCGATGTGCTGATCGCTATCGGCATGCGTTTCGACGACCGTGTAACCGGCGATTTAAACACGTACGCCAAACAAGCCAAAATCATTCATTTCGATATTGATCTGGCTGAAATGGATAAAAACGTGAAAACCACGGTGAAAGTGCTTGGCAATGCAAAAGAAACCTTACCTTTGGTTGCCGAAAAGTTGAAAACCGGTTCGCATAAAGATTGGATTGATGAATTTAAACCGTTGGAAGATAAAGAGTATCAAGCGGTTATCAAAGATGAACTCTATCCCCAATCGGGAGAAATTAAAATGGGCGAGGTGGTGAATAAAGTAACCGAAGCCAGCGGGAACAAAGCGATTTGCGTTACCGATGTCGGTCAAAATCAAATGATGGGTACCCGTTATTTCAAGTTCTCCCAGTCGCGAAGCATGGTTACTTCCGGCGGTTTGGGAACGATGGGTTTTGGTTTGCCTGCGGCAATTGGCGCAAAATACGGCGCTCCCGATCGCACGGTGTGCTGTTTTGTGGGCGATGGCGGGTTGCAGATGACCATTCAGGAGTTTGGCACCATCATGCAGTACGGCACCAATGTGAAAATTATTCTGTTGAATAACAACTTTTTGGGGATGGTGCGCCAGTGGCAGGAACTTTTCTTCTACGAACGCTATTCGGAAACGCACATGCAAAATCCCGATTTCATCAAAGTTGCCGATGCTTACGGCATAAAAGGCCGGAAGGTTACCGACAGGGCCGATTTGGACGGTGCCATCGCAGAAATGTTTGCCCACGACGGGGCGTACTTGCTGGAAGTGGTAGTGCAAACCAAAGGAATGGTTTATCCGATGATCCCCGCCGGGGGAAGCGTTACCAGTATTTTATTGGGAAACGGACATACAATATAACGTTGTAGAGACACACGGCCGGTAGAGACACACGGCCGTGTGCCTCTACGATCACAAATAAAAAAATTATGGAAGAAAAAATATTATACACCATCACCATTTTCTCCGAAAATGCAGTAGGTGTGCTCAACCAGATCACCACCATTTTCACACGCCGTCAACTGAATATCGAAACGCTGTCTGTTTCGCCGTCGGCGATAAAAGACATTCACAAGTTTACCATCACCACTTATTCGGATTCGGAGGAAGTGATGAAAAAGCTTGTGCGTCAGATTGATAAACGGGTGGATATCCTCAAGTCGTATTACAATACCAACGACGAACTTGTGCATCAGGAACTGGCGCTTTACAAACTTTCCACGGAGAAAGTGATGGAACACGGCGGCATTGAATACCTCGTGCGAAAGTATAACATTCGCATTCTTGAAGTTACCAGAGACAACGTGGTTTTCCTTAAAGCCGGGCACTATGCCGAAACCCAAGCGCTATTCGATGAGTTGGCGGAGAAGATCGGCGTGTTGCAATTTATCCGTTCGGGACGTATCGCCATCACAAAATCGCCCGTGGAGCGGCTTAGCGATATGTTAGCGGAACGGGAAAGGAAAATGACCAATTAAGAATTACAAATTACCAATAAAAGGGCATAAGGACTCGGCAAACCTGTCTTTGTTCCTTGCTCTTTATTTTAAAAATCTAAAAAATAATGGCAAAAATGAATTTTGGCGGGATAGAAGAAAACGTGGTTACCCGCGACGAGTTTCCGTTGAGCAAAGCTCAGGAAGTACTGAAGGATGAAACGATCGCTGTGATCGGTTACGGCGTGCAAGGGCCGGGACAGTCGCTAAACCTTCGTGATAACGGTTTTAACGTGATCGTGGGGCAGCGCAAAGACAGCAAATCGTGGGACAAAGCCGTTTCCGACGGCTGGGTTCCCGGAGAAACGCTTTTCGAAATAGAAGAAGCATGCCAACGTGGAACGATTATCCAATACCTGCTTTCAGATGCAGCGCAAATTGCGCTTTGGCCGACGGTGAAAAAACAGCTTACGGCAGGAAAAGCGCTGTACTTCTCGCACGGCTTCGGCATCACCTACAAAGAACGCACCGGAATTATCCCGCCTGCCGATGTGGATGTGATCCTTGTGGCTCCCAAAGGTTCGGGAACAAGTTTGCGTAAAATGTTTCTGGAAGGGCGCGGCTTAAATTCCAGCTACGCTATTTTCCAGGATGCTACCGGAAAAGCGTACGATCGCGTGGTGGCGCTGGGTATTGGCGTGGGTTCGGGTTATTTGTTTGAAACCGATTTCAAACGCGAAGTGTATTCTGATCTCACGGGTGAGCGCGGCACGCTGATGGGCGCCATTCAGGGCCTGTTGCTGGCGCAGTACGAAGTGCTCCGCGAGAACGGTCACACGCCGTCGGAAGCGTTCAACGAAACGGTAGAAGAACTTACGCAATCGTTGATGCCACTTTTCGCCGAAAAAGGGATGGACTGGATGTACGCCAACTGTTCAACCACTGCGCAACGTGGTGCGTTGGACTGGATGACGCCTTTCCACGATGCCACCAAACCGGTTTTCGAAAAGTTGTACAAAGAAGTGGCCAGCGGCAACGAAGCGCAACGATCCATTGACAGCAACTCGCAAGCTGATTACCGCGCCGGACTGGAAAAAGAACTGAAAGCCCTTCGCGAAAGCGAAATGTGGCAAACGGGGGCAGTGGTTAGAAAGTTGAGGCCGGAGAATAATTAATAAAGCCGCAGTGGAGACGCATTTAATGCGTCTCTCATGGTTTAATTGGGTGAAGCAATTTGTAATCGCTTTAAAATAAGTGAGGTCGTCTCAAAAGTAAAATCTGCTATCAAATTGTCATTCTGAATGGAGCTTTAGCGAAATGAAGAATCTATTTAGCTTGACAATATAGATGTTTCACTTCGTTCAACATGACAAAATGAAACGACAGTGATACTTTTGAGACAACCTCGTCCCGAAGAAAAAACTTTTGTCAAAAGTAGAGACGATGTACGCATCGTCTCTGCTTTTTTTTTATTTTTGCGTATGCAAAATATAGGAAAAATACTGATCGCAGTCGGGTTGATTGTGGTGATTGCCGGAATCGTACTGTGGCTGTT